>NZ_JAULSE010000013.1:0-178436 GCF_030518245.1 Rhizobium sp. CBN3 | reverse complement strand
GCGGAATAGGGTCGCGTCATCCATGCCGGCCATCCTTTCCCGGCATGCATAGGGAATCACATTTCCGCTGATTTGCGAATCCCCGATTCCGGAAAATTGCAGCACGCTCTAGAGGCGGGCTGTTCCGGCTCGAGGTAACCGGCGCCGATGGCCACATAAAGGTCGACATAATCCTTCGCGACCTGCTGCACGGTGGCAGCAAGGCTTTCCTGAGCATCTGAAACCGAGCGCTGCGCGTCCAGAACGTCGAGCAGAGACGAGGCACCATCCTTGTAGCTCGTGGTCGAAAGCGCCAGCGATTCCTGCGCCGTCTGCACCTGCCTGCGCAACGGTTCCAGCGTCTGCGTATCGCGGCGAACGGCCGAAAGCGCGTTCTCGACCTCTTCCACCCCGTTCAGCACCGCCGCTTTCCACGCCAGATACTGGGTTCTGGCATCGGATTTCTCGATGTCGACATTGGCCCGCAACTTGCCGCCATCGAAAATCGGCAGGTTGAGCGTCGGGCCGAACGACCAGCTGGTCAGGCTGGCGCCGCTGGCGCCCGAGGATTTGACCCAGCTCGGCGAAATCGAGCCGGAAAGCGAGATCGACGGGTAGAGCTGGGCTTGCGCTGCACCGATATCGGCCACAGCCGCCGCAAGCTCGCGTTCAGCCTTTCTTATATCGGGACGGTTGCGAATGAGATCGGCCGGAATGCCGGCACGAATGTCGCCGCGGAACACCGGCTGGCCTGTATTCTTGCGCAGCTCGTCCGTCAGCGAAGCCGCCGGCATTCCGAGCAGAGTGGCAATGTGATGGGCCGATTCGGTAAAACTCTGTTCGAGGCTGGGAATGTCGGCCTTTGTCGACTGTACCAGGCCTTCGGCCTGAACGACGTCGAGGCGGGAGGCTGCACCGGCTTTCAGCTGCAGCTGCGTGAGTTCGTAAGTCTGCTGACGGGACTTCAAATTCGCCTGTGAGAGCGCAATCCGCTCCTGATAGTAGCGGGCGTCGATATAACTCTCGACCAGGTCTTTCAGAAAGGTGAGCTTCGCATTGTCGGCCGTCGCATAGGCGGCACCGAGCGAGGCAATGGCGCTCTCCTTCGAGCGACGGTACTGGCCGAAGACATCAAGCAGCCAGGACAGGCTGGCCTCGCCGCCTGACGTGTTCGTGGCGCCGACCGTCGTGCGCAGCCGCCCCTTTTCGCCTGATACCGTGTGCGATGCGTCCACGCTCAGGCTCGGCAGAGCGCCGGCGCCGGCAACCGTGACGTTGGCGGAAGCCGAGTTGATGCTCTCGAGCGCCTGCAGCACATCGAGATTCTCGCTGAGGCCGTGAGCGACCAGCCCGTCGAGCTTCTTGTCGCGATAGGCCGTCCACCATTCAGCCGTTACGACATTGCCGTTGCTCTTGCTGCTGCCCTCTTCGAATTTGGCGGGAAGCGGCATCTCGGGGGGAACGTGGTCCGGGCCGCTCACGCAGCCTGCCAGCAGCAGTGTGAGTGCGGATGCGGCGTAGCGGAGGGATGATAGTCTTGTGCGAAGCGACGTACTCACGGGGAGCCTCTGAACCGGGATCGAGGGTTCAGGCTTAGCGACGCCAGCGTTAATGGCGGTTAAGAAACTGTAAAGTTAGGTAAAACCCGTGAGAAGGGATCAGCGCTTTCTGGGAAGCTCCAGTGTGATCGCCAGCCCCCCCGCCTCCGGCAACGACGCATGCACACGCCCGCCATGGCGTTCGACAGCCTGCCTGGTGATGGCGAGGCCGAGGCCGTATCCGCCTCTCGGCACCGCCTCTTTCCCGCGTGAGAACGGCTGGAAGATCCGTTCGAGTTCGTCTCGTCTGACGCCTGGTCCCTGATCCGTGACGCAGATCTTGATGCGGTCGGCTGCTGTCTCGCAGGACACGGATATGAACGAATGCTCGGCCGTATATTTGACGGCGTTGCGAACGACGTTTTCCAGCGCCCGGTAGATCAACTCGCCTTCGACCTCGGCTCGGAAGACACCTTCGACGCTCGTCGTGATCGAGACCTCCCGTGCCTGGGCTTCGAAGGCGGCATCGCCGAGGATTTCGTTCAACAACTCGATGATATCAACGGTCTGCGTCTTCAGCGGCAGGCCAGATCCCGCCGTCAGCCTGGCAAGCGTCAGCACCTCTCCCACCAGCACGTCGAGCCGTTCGACCTCCCGGTCCATGCGATCCAGCATGGCGCCAAGCTTGGCCGGACTCTGCCGGAGCACCCCGACGGCGGCCTGCAGCCGGGACAAAGGCGAACGCAGTTCATGAGAAACGTCGTGAAACAACCTCTGCTGCGCGTCCTGAAGTTCCTGAAGCCGTGCGGCGCTCGAATCGAAGTCGTGGGCAAGCGCTGTCACCTCGTCCTTCCGGCCGGCCATCTTGTCGCCGATGCGGAAGTCGAAGCGGCCATGAGCAAGAGCGCTCAAGCCATCGCGCAAATGCACGACGGGGCGGATGAGGTATCGTGCCAGCGCCCAGGCGGATATCGTGCTGGAGATCAGGATCGTGAGCCACGGCATAAACGGGCCAAAATTTTCGAAGGTGAAAGTGGGAGGGGCTGGCAGGAATATCCGATAGCAGATCCCCTCCTTCAGAACGGATCGCGTATCAGCCGCCTTCGGATCCGAACAGGAATCGGGTTTCGCGGTTTTGGATATGGTCAAACCATGCGGCAGCGTCTCTTCACTTGAACGCACGAAATATGCTGCCGCTTCCTCGCCGTCCCTCGCAAGCACGTTTGCGGTTAGGTTCAACGCGATCGATCGTCGCTCCTGTTCCAGTTCCCGCGCAAAAGGAACGCCTTGGAGAAGGTTGACGAGCAGGATGATCAGGCCGACGGTCGTGGTTAGCGTCAGCCAGATGATCGCGAAGAACTTCCAGAAAAGCCGGGGCATGGTCAGTCCACGAGAAGTTGATAGCCCTGGCCGCGAACGGACTGGATCCAGGATTGTCCATCCTCCCGCAGTCCGAGCTTCTGACGAACGCTGCTGATATGGACGTCGATCCGGCGATCGAACGGCGTGAGCGGCTTGCCGAAGGCCCGCTTTGAAATATCCTGCTTCGACACGAGCTGCCCGGCGCTGCGGGCGAGAACCTCGAGCAGGCTGAACTCCGTGCCGGTCAAGTCAAGGGTCTCACCGCGCCACTCGGCAAGCCTGCTGCCCGGATGGATCACCAGCCGCCCCGCTCTCACCGTGTCGGTCGATACGCCGACCGCCGGCTGACCCGCCCGGCGCAGGATGGCCCGCAGCCTCGCCGCAAGTTCGCCCGGCGAGCACGGCTTCGGCACATAGTCGTCGGCGCCGAGATTGAGGCCGGATATCCTGTCCACGTCGTCGCCTCTGGCCGTCAGCATCAGGACGGGGACCTGGCTGAGCTTCCGGATCCTTTGGAGAACTTCGATCCCGTTCATGCGGGGCATCATGATGTCGAGCACGATGATGTCGACCGTATTGCCGGCAGCCGCGGCAATGGCGGCGCGACCATCCGTGTCCGTTACGACGTCATATCCTTCCTCGACCAGATATTCCTGCAGAAGTGTCGTCAACTCCGCATCGTCGTCGATCAGGAGAACCTTGTTCATTCGCGTTATCCGTTATCAATCCGGGCAAGCCATACAGCACAAACACGCTCAGGCGACCAAGTTTTACCCAACTTAACACTAACTTGACCGCACTTAACGTTCGCCCCGGTACTTATCCTGCCATGACATCGTCGCGCGCTGAAAACCCGGTTGCTGTGCATGAGCGGCAATCCTTCAGTCGATTGCGCCGATCGGGAAAGGCACCGATGCCTTGACCACAAGGAGTGCATCGTTGAGAAAACCATCCAGACTATTCGCGGCCGCCGTCGTGGCGGCCGCACTCGTCTCCCCCCTTTGTAGTGCCATGGCGCAACAGGCTGCGGCAACCGCCCTCACCGTCTCTCTCACGGCGCCGGCTCAGCGGGACTGGCCGGAGACCGTTCCGGCGAGCGGGTGGCTGAAACCATGGCAGGAAGCCGTCATCGCCTCAGAGACGAGCGGGTTGCGCATAACCGATGTTCTGGTCGATGTCGGTTCCGTGGTCACGAAGGGTCAGACGCTCGTCCGGCTTTCCCAGGAGAGCGTGCTTGCCGATCTTCGCAAGCAGGAGGCCGCCGTCGCGACCGCCAAGGCAAGCCTTTCGAAGGCCAAAGCCAATGCCGACCGGGCGCGGCAGCTGCAGCCTTCGGGTGCGCTCTCCGATGAGAAGATCGTCGAGTATCTTGCCGACGAGCAGACCGCGACGGCAAGTCTTGCATCCGAAGAGTCCGCCCTCGACAGCGAAAAGATCAAGCTTGCGCAGACGACCATTACGGCCGTCGATGACGGTCTCATCACGTCGCGTTCCGCCGATCTCGGCGCCGTCGTCTCCGCCGGCACGGAACTGTTCCGCATGATTCGCCAGCAGCGGATCGAATGGCAGGCCGAGGTTTCGGCACGTTATCTCCCGCGTATTTCGCAAGGCCTGAGCGTCCAGGTCAACGGGCCTGAAGGTCATGTCATCGAGGGCAAGGTGAGGCTTGTCGGGCCGTCGGTCAGCACCGATACCAGCCGGGCAATCGTCTATGTCACGCTGCCGGACGACGCCCGTCCGCGCACGGGCCTTTACGTCACCGGCAACATCGAGCTCAAGACTTCGTCGGCGCTGACCGTGCCCGAGACCGCAATCGTGTTCCGGGACGGGATCAGTTACGTCTTCACCGCAGGCGAGGATCAACGGGTGCAAAGGGTCCGGGTGGAAACCGGCCGCCGCAACAATGGCGAGGTGGAAATCGTCTCCGGCATAGACCGGACGTCGAAGGTGGTCACCTCGGGAGGTGCATTCCTCTCGGACAATGACCTCGTGAAGATCGCGGAGAAAAACTGATGAACTTCTCGGCATGGTCGATCCGCAACCCCGTCCCGGCAATATTGCTGTTCGTGATGCTGACGGTTGGGGGACTCTTGGCCTTCAAGACCCTGGCGGTCCAGAACTTCCCCGATATGGACCTTCCGACGATCAGCGTCACGGCGACGCTCGACGGAGCGGCGCCGACACAGCTCGAAACCGAGGTCGCCCGCACCATCGAAGACAGTTTGGCTTCGCTCAGCTATCTCGACCACATCACCACGACCATCACCGACGGCACCGTCTCGATCAAGGTTTCCTTCAAGCTGGAGAAAGACAGCGAAGCGGCGCTCAACGAAGTCCGCAACGCCGTCGACAGCGTCAAGGGCGATCTTCCGGCGCAGATGGAGACACCAAGCGTCACCAAGGTCACGGTTCAAAGCTCCGCGCTGGTCACCTATGCCGTCCGCTCGACTGCTCTCAACGAAACCGAGCTTTCCTGGTTTGTCGACAATGATCTGACCAAGGCGCTGCTGTCGGTGTCCGGCGTCGGACAAGTCAACCGCATCGGCGGGATCGACCGCGAGGTTCACGTCGATCTCGATCCCGCGACAATGGCGTCGCTCGGGGTCACTGCGGCGACCGTATCGTCGCAGCTGAAGGCGGTGCAGGCGGATACATCGGGCGGCCTCGGCGAAATCGGCGGCACCCGTCAAACCCTGCGCACGCTCGGCGCTCTGCCATCGGTCGAGGCTCTGAAAGGACTGAGAATTCCCTTGGCCAACGGCCAGCAGGTTCGCCTCGACGACGTCGCATCCGTCACCGACAGTTTCGCGGAGCGGTCTTCGATGGCCTATCTCGACGGAAAACCGGTGATCGCCGTCGAGATCAAGCGCTCGAACGGCTTTTCCGACAGCGGTGTCGCCGGCGATGTCGACAAAGCCATGAAACAATTTGCCGCAAAACATTCCAACGTCGAGATCGACGAAGCCTACAGCACGATCGGGCCGATTGTCGACAACTACGATGGTTCGATGCACATGCTGTACGAGGGGGCGATCCTGGCGATCATCGTCGTCTGGCTCTTCCTTCGGGATTGGCGCGCGACGATCCTCTCGGCCGTGGCGCTGCCCCTGTCCGTGATCCCGACCTTCCTTGTCATGTACCTCTGCGGCTTCAGCCTTAATATCATCACGCTGCTGGCGCTGTCGCTGGTGGTCGGCATTCTGGTCGACGACGCCATCGTCGAGATCGAAAACATCGCCCGCCACCTGCAGATGGGCAAGCGACCGATCGATGCCGCCCTCGAAGCCGCCAACGAGATCGGGCTCGCCGTCATCGCAACCACCTTCACACTGGTCGCGGTCTTCTTGCCGACCGCCTTCATGAGCGGTATTCCGGGACTTCTGTTCCGCCAGTTCGGGGTCACCGCCGCCGTCGCCGTCCTCGCCTCGCTCGTCGTCGCACGCCTGCTGACGCCGATGATGGCCGCCTATTTCATGAAGGCTGTTCCTCCGACGGAGGAAAAGGACGGCCGCATCATGCGCATCTATCTGGCAGTCGTGAAGGCCGCCATGAATCGCCGGAAGACCACGATGGCCGTAACCGCTGTCGTCGTCGCACTTTCGCTGTCCACGATCCCGCTGCTGAAATCCGGCTTCATACCCGCTTCCGATGACGCGCGAACCCAAATCACACTCACCATGCAGCCGGGCGCCACCATCGAGCAGACGGACACCGCGACCCGGAAAGCCGCCGATATCGTCGGCAAGCTGCAGGACGTCACCCGTGTCTTCTCCTCGGTCGGCTCCGCATCTTCGGGTGGCGGCGCCGACGCCAGTACCACGAGCAGCGTCAATTCCGCCACGATCGTCGCCGTGCTGTCGTCGATCGGCGAGCGTGACCGCAAGCAGTCGGAAATCGAAAACGACATCCGGCAGGCTCTTTCGGTTCTATCAGGCGTGCGTGTCGCAGTCGGCGGCGGCGGCAACGGCACCAAGCTCGAGATCACCCTTGCCAGCGACGATGCCAACGCCCTTGACAGCGCGAGTACTGCGCTCGAAGAGCAGCTCCGCACGCTGAACGGTATCGGTGCGGTGACGTCCACCGCAGCAAGGCAGGCACCCGAGATCCAGATCACGCCCGATTTTGCGCGCGCCGCGACGTTCGGGGTGACGTCGAGCGCTATCGCCGAGGCCGCGCGCGTGGCGACGAACGGCGAATATTCCGCCAGCCTGCCAAAGCTCAACCTGCCGCAGCGCCAGGTGCCGATCGTCGTCCGCTTCAGCCCGGAGTCGCGCACCAGCCTTGACGATATCAAGAACATGCGGGTGGCGGGCACGAACGGCAATGTCGATCTCGGATCGATCGCCGATATCAGCATCGGCGGCAGCCCCTCCGAAATCGACCGCATCGACCGCATGCGCAATGTCACCGTGTCGGTTGAGCTCAACGGCCGCATCCTCGGCGACGTCAACCGCGAGGCACAGGCGCTGCCGGCGCTCCAGCATCTGCCCTCGGGCGTCACACTTGTCGAGCAGGGCGAACTTCAGCGCAGCTCGGAACTGTTCCAGAGCTTCGCGCTGGCAATGGCGATCGGCGTGTTCTGCATCTATGCGGTCCTCGTCCTGCTCTTCCATGATTTCCTGCAGCCGCTCACCCTGCTGATGGCTCTGCCGCTCTCGCTCGGCGGTGCGCTCGTGCCGCTGGTGGTGACCGGGACCAGCTTCTCGCTGGCCGCCGTCATCGGGCTGCTCATGCTGATGGGCGTGGTGACGAAGAACTCGATCCTGCTGATCGAATATGCGATCATGTCGCGCCGCCAGGGCATGTCCAGGTTCGATGCCCTCGTGGATGCCTGCCACAAGCGCGCCCGGCCGATTGTCATGACCACCATCGCGATGGCTTGCGGCATGCTTCCGGTCGCTCTCAGCCTGAGCGGCGGCGATTCGAGCTTCCGGCAGCCGATGGCGATCGTGGTAATCGGCGGCGTGATGATGTCGACGCTGCTCAGCCTCATCGTCATCCCCGTCATCTTCACCTTCGTCGACGACCTGGACGAGGCGCTCAAACGGTTGCTGCGCCGGATCGGGCTGGCCCAGGAGATCGCCGAGGATAAACCGGAGGCCTCCAACGATCACGCCGCGATCGCCTTCAAACCCGAGCAATCGAAGCGAGGACACGGCCAGAGATAATCTTCTCGTCGAACTTCGGCCAGATGCTCCGCACCGATACGGACGACACCTGGCGACTTTCATGGCAACCTCTTCGGTCAAATTCCCTCCCCCGGAACGAGACCGCGGGACGTATATCCCCCCGCAGGCGGCCTCGCGCCGCCTGCGCGTCCTGCATCCTCTGAAAAGCGATAGCCCAGGCATTCGTCACCTTCGCTGCCGTTGCGCTCGGACCTTTCGGCTGCACGGAGTTCCTACCGGCAGCGTCTCGCCTGAGCCGCGGAAAGAACCTTTACCAAACTTTACACTTCCTTAACCGCGCTTAACATCTGCACAGCTATTAGAACTCGACCTCAGTCTATCCGGAGTGTCGTGTGTCCAAGGCACATCGAAATATCCCCTGGTGCCGTTTTGCGGAGCGGAAAGCCATATACTCCGGGACACCGCGGCGGAGTCTCAATTTCAATTCGGAATTTTTCCACTATTTTACTCTCGGCCGATCCGGAGTTATTCCGTTGATTCAGATTTTTATTCAAAATCACTGCGTGTCAATTGCGCACTTGCTGGGCCATGAGATCCACTCAGGCCGCGCAGAAAATCTTCGAATAGAGCGTGATGCACCATCGGAAGACATTTCAATTGGAGGAACGGGGTGATCGATCGCATGCTCGGGGTGATCAGGGCACGTTTGCCGGACGGGCAAGGTGCCGCTGGCGTAGCCGACCGCCCTGAGCGAAGCGATACCAATCCGGCCATTACGGATCGACAGCAACGGGCCGTCGGCGGCCTGCTCGACATGGGAGAGGCCAGGCAGCGAGACTAGCGCCAGAATCTGCTGCACAGCGAGCCCAGCTGCCAGATCAGGTCCTCGCCCGAAAGTAACACTCCGCCGGAACGCAGGCGGATGGACATGTCTATCCCGGCTTAAAGCACTTCGGTTGATGTGCCGCCAGAATGGCGGCGACGCTTCTCAGATGTTCTTTATTCCTCGCAATCTGAGCCACGAGTAGCGGCCGCGCCCGATGCTCGCGAAAATACACGGAGGCCTGCTTCGTCGTGGTCCTTTTTTACTGCTGGCCTGGCGGCCTGCGCCCGTACAATTCTATTAATTCGAAGTGGCTAATATATCGAACAACTTCATCGTGATATTCAGTCCTTTACGGCTGCGAGCGGCTGTAGCACGGAGGGTAAAATGTTTCGATTGAGCGTTCGGCTCGCATTTTTAGCTGCTTGTGCGTTGGAGCTGCCGTTGAGCATGGCAGCAGCGGCCGATGATCCGCAGATTGCGCGCGGCGAATATCTCGTCACGATCGGCGGGTGCAACGACTGCCACACGCCGGGATATTTCTTCGGAAAGCCGGACACCGCGCGATTTCTCGGTGGATCGGATGTTGGCTTTGAGATCCCGGGCCAGGGCGTTTTTGTCGGCCGCAACATTACGCCTGACAAGGAGACCGGCATCGGCAGCTGGACCAGGGAACAGATCGTGACTGCCCTTCAGTCCGGGCAGCGGCCGGACGGTCGCGTCCTGGCGCCAATCATGCCATGGCATGCATTCGCGCAGCTCACCGACGAGGACGTGACATCAATTGCAGCGTACCTTCAAAGCTTGAAACCAGTAACTAATCAGGTCCCCGGACCTTTCAAGCCGGGGGAGAAGGTTCCGACCTTTTTGTTCCGGATCTTGCCGCCGGGTGAAACCGCAGCCAGCGCGCCAAACTAGAAGTGACGGATGCTCCGAGTCACCGGCCGCTCCTGGCGCGCCAGGCGGCGAATTCCTCGAGATTGCGCGGCTGCGTCGCCGGGTAGAGACCGATGATAGACTGGCCGGCCAACACGCGCTCGGTCACGAAGTCCTCATAGGCGGTCATTTCCACCGCCTCCTCGGCAATCTCGTCGGCGAGTTCGGCCGGAATGACGATCACCGCTTCGTTGTCGCCGACCATGATGTCGCCGGGCCAGACCGCCACGTCGCCGCAACCGATCGGTACATTGACGTCGAGCGCCTGGTGCAGCGTGAGGTTCGTCGGCGCCGAGGGGCGGTTGTGATAGGCAGGGATCGCCAACCCCGCTATTTCGGGGCTGTCGCGGAACCCGCCATCGGTGACGACACCCGCCACGCCGCGCACCATCAGCCGCGTGACGAGGATCGAGCCGGCGGAGGCGGCGCGTGGATTCTTGCGGCTGTCCATCACCAGCACGGCGCCCGGCGGGCAGGTTTCGACGCAGGCGCGCTGCGGGTGTTCGGGATTGCGGAAAACCTCGAGCTTGTTCAGGTCTTCGCGCGCCGGAATGTAGCGCAGCGTATAGGCCGGGCCGACCATATTGCGGCCTTTGCCGGCGACCGGCTGCACATCCTGGATGGTCTGGTTGCGCAGGCCGCGCTTGAAGAGCGCCGTGCTGATGGTGGCGACGCTCACTCGCATGAGTTTGTCGCGCGTGTTGTCCGAAAGTGTCGTCATTCCCGCATGTCCTCCTAGAAAATGTCCGGTTCTCCGGCTGCCGCACCGAATTCGGGCAGCAGATAATCGAAGTCGCAACCCTTGTCGGCTTGGCTGACATGGGAGGCGTACATCCAACCGTAACCGCGGCCGAAACGATCCGCCGGCTTCATCCAGGAGGCGCGGCGCCTGATCAGCTCCGCCTCATCGACCAGCATGTCCAGCCGGCGGTTCGGAATATCGATCCTGACGATGTCGCCGTTCCGCAGCAGAGCGAGCGGGCCACCGACATGGGCTTCGGGCGCCACATGCAGCACGCAGGCGCCATAGCTGGTGCCGCTCATGCGCGCATCCGACAGCCGCAGCATGTCGCGATGTCCTTGCTTCAGCAGCGCCTTGGGCATCGGCAGCATGCCCCATTCCGGCATGCCGGGGCCGCCGAGCGGTCCGGCATTGCGCAACACCATCACATGATCAGGCGTCACATCGAGCGTCTCGTCCTCGACCGCCGCCTTCATGTCGGGGTAACTGTCGAAGACCAGAGCCGGGCCTTGATGGACATGGAAGCGCGGGTCGCATGCCGCGGGTTTGATCACCGCACCATCGGGCGCCAGATTGCCCTTGAGCACGGCAAGCGAGCCCTCCGGATAGATCGGATTGGAAAGCGGCCGGATCACATCGTCATTATAGATCTTGGCGTCGGCCAGCGCCGCGCCCAGCGTTTCCCCCGAAACCGTCAATGCGTCGAGATCGAGCCGCTCGCGGATCTGCGACATCAGCGCCAGAAGTCCGCCGGCATAGTAGAAATCCTCCATCAGATAGATCTTTCCGGACGGACGGACATTGGCGACGACCGGAGTGACGCGGCCAAGCGCGTCGAGATCGTCGAGCGTCAGCGCGACCCCTCCCCTGCGCGCCATGGCGAGGAGATGGATGACGGCATTGGTGGAACAGCCGGTCGCCATGGCGACCGTCGCGGCATTGCGAACGGCCGCAGGCGTCACGATCCTATCCGGCGTCAGATCTTCCCAGACCATCTCGACGATCCGCCGGCCTGAATGAGCCGACATGCGGATATGGTTGGCATCGGGCGCGGGAATGGATGAGGCTCCCGTCAGCGTCAGCCCCATCGCATCGGCAATCGCCGTCATCGTCGAAGCAGTGCCCATCGTCATGCAATGGCCGTAGGAGCGGGCGATACCGGCTTCGATGCCGGCCCATTCTCTGTCCGATATCGTTCCGGCGCGCCGCTCGTCCCAGTATTTCCAGGCGTCCGAACCGGACCCGAGCTGCTGGCCCGCATAATTGCCCCGCAGCATCGGCCCGGCCGGCAGGTAGATCATCGGCACGCCGGCGCTGAGCGCGCCCATGATGAGGCCAGGCGTGGTCTTGTCGCATCCTCCCATCAGCACCACGCCATCGACGGGATGGGCGCGGATCTGCTCTTCGGTCTCCATTGCCAGGAGGTTGCGGTAGAGCATGGTCGTCGGTTTCATGAAATTTTCCGACAGCGCCAGCGCCGGCATCTCCACCGGAAAGCCGCCAGCCTGCAGCACGCCACGCTTCACGTCTTCGACGCGATGCTTGAAATGGGCATGGCAGGGATTGAGGTCCGACCACGTGGACAGAATGCCGATCAACGGCTTGCCGGCCCAGTCGCCGGCATCGTAGCCCATCTGCATCAGGCGCGAGCGATGGCCGAAGCCGCGCAAGTCCTCGGATGCGAACCAGCGCGCCGACCGCAGCTCCCCCGATGTCTTGACGGTTTTCAACGACATGCCGACCTGCCTCCAATATTGACATAGCTTGAAGTGTACGAGGCCAGCAAGATACAGGCTCCCGTCTGAACGTCCATGGATGTCAAGAGAGCCGCTCCATCGCTTCGAAATCAGGCAAGGCGCCGCTCGCGTAACCGATCGCCGTCAGCGAGCCGATGTCGATCCGGCCGCCACGGACCGACAGGATCGGCCCGTCGGCGCCTTGCTGGTAGAGATCTGGGTGGGCCGCGGCAAAGCGCGCTTTCTCTGCCTGAGGCGCACCCTGCATGCCGGCTACATAGTGATGACCGTTGCGCTCGACATGGGAGAGGCCGAGCAGTGAGACCAGCGCCAGATCCTGCTGTACCGCAAGTCCGGCCTGACAGGTGAGGTCCTCGCCGGAGAGGAACAGTCCCGGCACACCTCCCGTCCTGATGCGGATCGCCTTCATGAGCGAGCGGTAAATGCCCTTGCAGGTCTTGGAGGAGACGCCGGTGTAGCCGAGCCGCCGGGCGCGGGCGAAGGCATCGTCGCCATCATCGCTCTCGTCGATCAGAAAGGGCAATTGCGCCGCCAGATCTCCCAGCGGCGTCTCCATGGTGATCTCGCGCGAGAACGGCTGCTCGACAAAGGCGATGGTCGCCCGCAACCTCTTCAACCGCGGGGTTTCATCGATCCGCGCCAGCAAGGCGCCAAGCTGCTCGGCGGCGCCGAACTGTTCGTTGCCGTCGACCGTCACCCGGTAGTCGGGCAAGCGGTCCAGCACGGCGGCGATCCGGGCTAGGCGGTCGATATCGGCATCGATCGCGCCGGACAACTTGATCTTGAACCAGCGGTTGCCGTAACGCGTTATCACCGCCTCGAGGCTTTCCGGCAGGCCGTCGTCGAGGGGGTGGGCGACATCGCCCTCGGTGATCGGATCGAGAAGTCCGATCGTGTGCCGGGCTGCGATCGAACCGGCCGGGCGGAGGCCGGCAAGCGTCGCCGGTGCCGCATCCGCATCGATATCCCCCGGCAGCATCGGCCCGGCGATGCCGATGAGATTGCGGCGCACCGCATCGAAGAAGGAAGTGCCCGCGAGGCGGCAATAGGCATCGAGCGCGGCGCGGGCGACAAGCGAAGGACCGAAGCCGGCCGCCAACGGATTTCCGGGCAGGCGCCGCACCGTCTCCAACTCGTTCAGCCGGGCAGCGGCAAACAATGTTGCCGGCGCCGACGCTTCGAGCGACGCAGCGCCGGCAAGGCGGATCGAGCCACGCAGTTGATCTACATTTTGCGCCGGCGTCAGGGCCGGATTCTTGTCGAACCATTTCGGCACCATCATCTCGGCGGCGGCGCCGATGGCGGTTTTCCCTTGCTCGTCCTCGATACGAACCCTGAGAAAGGCCTGCGGCGCCTGCTCAAGGGTAGCCGCACCGAAGCGAAACGGCAGGCGCAGCCGGATATCGCGTTCGAAGGCGTCGATCTCGACGATTCTGACACGCGGCGCCTCCACAGGCCCTCCAATGCTTCTGTCCATGGTCATGCCATCCGCTCGAGCATGGCGCGGGTCACCTCGTGGCGGAGCGGTTCCCGGCGAAGAAGCCGGCCGATTTCGTCCACCATGGCCTGCCCCTGGGCAAAATGTGCCTCTTCGGTGTGACCGGCAGTATGAGGCGAAATGGTGAGGTTGGCGAGCGCAGGGTCGCGGAAGGGGCTGTCAGGCGGCAGCGGCTCATTGTCAAAGACATCAAGCGCCGCTTCGATGCGGCCGGACCGGATTTCGGCGAGCAATGCAGTCTCGTCGACCAGCTCGGCACGGGCCGTATTGATGAAGAGCGCGCCGGGACGCAGCAGCGCCAGTTCGCGGGCACCGATCATGCGGCGCGTTTCGGGCAGGACGGGCGCATGCAAGGAAATCACCTCGCTTTGAACCAGCGCATCCTCCAGCGCGACACTGACAACGCCAAGTGCTGCGGCCTCCCTCTCGTCCAAATAGGGATCAACGACCAGCACGCGACAGCCGAACGGAACAAGCAGGCGCATGACCGCCCGTCCGACATATCCGGCGCCGACGATGCCGACCGTGCGAGCGCCAAGCAATCTCTGCGGCACTGCTGCACGAACGTCGAGCCATTCGCCGCCGCCACGCAATTGAGCATGCAGCCGGTGAATGCCGCGCATGGAAAGCAACGCTTCGGCGACGACGAATTCGGCAACCGAGGCGGCAATTTTCGAGGCAGCATGGCTGACGCGAAGGCCCTCATCGAACAGACGGGCAGGAACGAGCGTGCGGATGCTGCCGGCCGAATGCGCGACGAGGGCAAGTTGCGGATGGCGCTGGCGCGTGGCGGCATCGAAGGGCGGCGTTCCCCAGCCGGTCAGGCAGGCGGTGGCGCCTTGCAGCAGCCGGTCGGCATCGGCGGCGTCGATCACGGCGCCGGTCGGCCAGCGCACCTCGCCGAGAGCGTTCAACTCAGCGGTGGCCGCATCGTCCAGCATCATGCGGCGGGTCTTTTCGGTCAAAAGGACGGCAATGACGGAAGTCTGTTCGTTCATGGTTCTACTTCTTTCGCTGCGGCGACCAGCCGCCTGAGATAGGCAAGATCGGCGCGGACCTTGTCGAGCGCCTGTTGCCGGGGAACCCGGTATTGGGAATGGACCGAGAGCACGCCGGCAAACCCGGTGGTGACCAGATGGGGGATGATCTCGTTCCAGGGCCCATGCCCTCGTCGAGCCCGCACCAATCCGAATGCCATGCGCGCTGGCCGTCGGCGCCATGGACACCGGGAAACCAGCCGCCATTCTTGACGCCGATGCAACAGACCCACGGATCGAGAATGTCGAGGGTCAGACGCCAGTCCTCGCTCCCCTCGCGAACGATCTGATTGGCCGGATCGGGATAGGCGCCGATCCTGGCGGGGTCGCGCCCGGTCAGCAATTGCAGCGCCAGCGCGCCCGAGCTGTGCAGCGTCCCGCCGTGAAGCTGGATGATCAGTTTCATGCCGATCCGTTCGGCAAGCTGCTCGAAACCGTCGAGGTCACGCCGCGCTTCATCGACCTGGACTGTCCAGCGCCGCGCCGGATCATAGCGCCAGAAACCGAGCCGGACCTGGCCGATACCGGCCTCGCGGCAATGGAACAGAAGCCGGGACGCGGCATCGTCGGGCCGCGTGGAATCGATCGTCGCCATCGGCATGCGCAGACCGGCTGCGGCAAAGAGCTTCGCGGCCTTGACGACCTCCTCCGGCCGGTCAGGGGAAACGGCGTGGCCGTCGCGAACGAGAAGGTCGGCACACTCGAACCCCAGGCCCGCCGTGATCTCCGCCGCCGTCTCGAGCCGCAGGCCCTCCATGGTCTTGGTGAAATAGGCGATGTCCCTGCTCATCGGCTGGAAAGGCAAAGCTCGCTGCGGTGGCCGAATGCATCGCGGGCGCAGACCGCGTATTGCGCGCCCTCCGGCGGCGACATGTGCAGGAATGCCGTCGAGATCAGCGGCACGGGACTGGCTTTCTCGAATGTCTCGCCATCCCTGCTGACCAGGACATCATAAAAGATGGCTGGGCTCGCATCGCCGGCGGCCCAAAACAGCATGCGCTCCTCCCGGCCGCCGAGACCAAGATAACGTTCGACGACGAGGCCTGTGGGCGCGGCCGGGGGTCTGCCGGGGTCGGGAACGACCAGCACCTGTGTCAACGACGGCAAGGGTAGATCCAGATCGACGCTGATCCGGCCTTCGTCGCACTCGATTGTGCTGACCGGATGCAGCAAGGCGGGTTCCTGCGCACGACGCAGTTCGGCAAATTGCGCTTCGGTTGGCTCAGGCGGTGCGCCGACCGGTTCAAAGAGCCCACGAGGGTTGCTCTCGTCGCGCTGGGCCTCCCAGACCTCCATCGGATTGGTGAATTCCTCGTCGATGCGCAGCAGGCACAGGGCATGGCGGCCGGGAACCAGCCCGCTCACTTCGAGGCGGACGGCGGTCCGCCCCGAACGGTTGATGGCGTCGACGCTATGGATGAGGCTGATGGAAACACCGCCCCCCGGCAGCCGTGTCGGCAGGATCGCCAGGCCATCCTGGTCGGGCGTCAGCGGCGGCTCGGCCGTCACCTTGCAGACGGTGTCGCCGAGCGTTGCCAGCAGCTCCATCGATGTCAGGCCGGGCTTCTTGACGAGCTCGAAGGGTGGCGCCTGGTCGACATCGCTAACCAGCCTGTTCAGATCGGTCTTGTGCTCCCATTGCGCCTTGGTGAAATTGCGCGAACCGAAATAGGCAAAAATCGTGCGCTGACTCCAGCCGCCGATAAAGGCATGGTCGTTGCTGAGGAAGGTGAGATCAGCCGCTTTCGGGGCGATGATGCGCCGGTCGTGCTGTTCGATGATGCGGGCGATGATCCCGGCGTAGTAGGCCTTGCCGTGCCAGCTGTGATGATCGCTCCAGCCGAGCTGCGGATCGCATTCGTCGTTGACGATCGGCAGGCCCGCAAGCCGCGGATGATGCTCCTTGAGATAGTCGACGACGAGAAGCGTGCGGTCGACGATCGCGTGGGTTTTCGGGGTCAGGTCTTCCTTGCTGCCGTTGACGCCCTTTTCGTGGATCGAGATGTAGTCGAGGCGCGGCCCCTTGCCGGTCAGACAGCTCGTGCCGCTGTCGCAATGCGCCATCAAGGCGCGAAAGATCGGCGAAAGCGTCCGGGCAGTCCCTGGCCCGCCCATGGGGAGGCTGGGATCGACGGCATCGAGCCCGGCGACGCAGGCATCGTAATAATTGGTGTAGCCTTTGATCCCGTAGGTCCACCAGCCGGAATCGGCCTCGTTCGTCGTTTCGAAATACCAGCTGCGCAACTCGTCCATGCCGTAACGCGCGCCATAGCGGTCGGCCGTCGCCGTCACGAGATCGCGCCAGCGCCTGACCTGGTCCATGTCCTCATAATCGGTGAACAGGCCCGAGGGATTGCCCATCAGCTCGAAGAACGGCTTCAGCCGGTGTTCGATCATTGAGTCGAGCGCGCGGTCGAGCAGCGACCAGTCGTAGCCGGCGCCGCCGGTCGAGCGCAGCAGATTGTAGAGATAGTGCACGCGCAGGTACCGGATGCCTTCGTTCGGCAAGCCGCCGATATAGGCGAGCATCTGGCGCATTTCGGGTTCGAGCAGCAGTTCGGCCGGCGAAAAGCCGGTGCCGCGCCAGAACCGGTTGAACGGACGGACCGCTTGGCTGGCATCGACGTTTATTCGCGTACGGTCACGCATTGCTGATTTCTCCATGGGCGGAAGTTGGAGTGCGCCGGGGGGCGCACGAAGCAGCCGGACTATTTGAACTTGTCCCGCATCGCATCGATGCCGGGGATGGTTTTGGTCAGATGCTGATGGGCGGGATCGAAGCGCTGGATCAGACCCCGGCGATGCTTGCCGACAAGGATGGTGAAGATATAGCCGCGATGCCCAGGCGAGGTGACTGTCGGATGGTAGCCCCGGTCGAGCAGGAAGGTGTCGCCGTTACGGGTCATGAGGATCTTGACCGGGCCATTTTCGTCATAGCTGATCTGACTGCCGAAGCCGGTCTCCGGCAGGAAGCGGTAGTGATAGAGCTCCTCATGCAGGGTCTCGGCATCGCCGTCTTCGGTATCGTGCTTGTGGGGAGGATAGCCCGACCAGCAACCCTCGCCGGCATAGAGTTCGCTCACCAAGAGATTGCCGCAGCGGCCGTTCTGGCGTTGCCCGAGCAGGTGGACGATCCGCCGCTGGCTATGCGTATCCGGCGAGCCGACATTGACTGCGTCGACCTCGTCGGGCGTCACCCGAAACGGAGCGTAGCGGGTATCGCAGATGCCGCCGGCAATGGCGATTTCCGCGGGGCCGCCACGGGCCGATATCCGGACAATGGCGTCGACGGGCGCATAAACCGAGTCCGCGTCGCCTCCCCAGATATCGGCTCGCCGGCCCACGGCTTCGAAGCTGATACCATCCACTTCGATATCCACCTGCCCCGACAGCACGACGTAGAGGCTTTCGTGCAAGGGCAGCCGCCGCGCGTCCCAGCCATCGGCCGGAAGCGTGACGAGGTCGAAATAGATGAGATCGAGCGTCCTGGAGGAGGTACCCACAATGGGACGCTGCTCGGAGCGTGGAATGAATTCGGGCATCAATTGAACTCCGGAACGGTACGGTCGGCAAAGGGATTGAGGGTCAAGGATTCGGCGTAGTGGCAGGCGACTGCGTGCCCATCGGCGGTCACGCTGCGCAGGGCCGGCACCTCCTGCCTGCAAAGCTCGGTGGCGTAGCGGCAACGCGGATGGAATGCGCAGCCGGGAGGCGGATGAGCGGGGTCGGCGACCTCGCCCGCCAGCCGGATGCGCCTGCCATGACGGCGCAGCCTCGGATCGGCGATCGGCACGGCCGAAAGCAGTGCCTCGGTATAGGGATGGCGCGGCCGGGAAAAAATCTGCTCCGTCGGCGCCTTTTCGACGACACGGCCGACATACATGACGGCGATGTTGTCCGAGATATGCCGGACGACCGAAAGGTCGTGGGCGACGAAGAGATAGGTCAGGCCGAACTGTTCCTGCAGGTCCTGCAACAGGTTGATGGTTTGCGCCTGCACGCTGACATCGAGCGCCGAGACGGCCTCGTCGGCAATGACAAGGCGCGGATTGGATGCCAGCGCCCGGGCAATGCCGATGCGCTGGCGTTCGCCGCCGGAAAAAGCATGGGGATAGCGGCGCATATATTCGGGCCGCAGGCCGACGCTCTGCATGAGATCGGCGACCCGGTGCTCGAGTTCTCGGCCCTTGACGATGCCGTTGACACCAAGCACCTCGCCGATGATGTCGATGACGGGAAGGCGCGGGTTGAGCGAGGATTGCGGATCCTGGAACACCATGCGCAGATCGCGGTGGATTTCCTTGAGCGCCGGGCCCGACAGCCCGGCGAGATCCACAGTGCCGCCGCTGCGGTCGCGATAGCGGATTTCTCCGCTTGTCGGCCGATAGATTCGCAGGACGGTGCGGGCAAGCGTGGATTTGCCGCAACCGGATTCGCCGACGATGCCGAGCGTCTCGCCGTCCTCGACACGAAGCGAAACGCCGTCGACCGCCCTGACGTGCCCGACCACGTGCCGAAACGCGCCCTTGCGAATGGGGAAATGCATTCTGAGATCATTGAGCTCGAGCAGCGGGCTGCGTGGTGTCGCGGAACCGGTCATGACAGTCCCCCCTTATAAAGCAGACAGCTCGCGACGTGCCCTTCGCCGATGAGGACGGATTGGGGATCCTCCCGGTCGCAGAGACCCGCCCTCGCCTGCTTGCACCGGGGATGAAAGCTGCAGCCCTCGGGCCTGTGGAAACGCGAGGGCACCATGCCGTCGATAGTCGCGAGCCGTTTCGTCGGCTGGCCATGCATGCGCGGCACCGATTGCAGCAGCGCCTTGGTGTAGGGATGAACAGGCGCGTGGAAGATCGTATCGACATCGCCTGCCTCGATGACCCGGCCGAGATACATGACGACGACTTCGTCGGCGATTTCGGCGACAACGCCGAGATCATGGGTGACGAACAGCACCGAGAGCCCGAATTCGGCCTGCAGCGAGGCGAGCAGATCGAGGATATTGGCTTGGGTGGTCACATCGAGCGCCGTGGTCGGCTCGTCGGCTATCAGCAGTTTCGGACGGCAGGCGAGCGCGAGCGCGATGCAGACGCGCTGACGCATGCCACCGGAAAACTGGAAGGCATAACTTTCCATCCGCTCGGCCGGCCGGGGGATGCCGACCAGCGCCAAGGTTTCGATCGCATGTTCACGCGCTTCCTTGCGGCCCATCTTCAGATGCAGGCGGATCACCTCGACCATCTGGTTGCCGATCGTATGGACGGGCGAAAGCGCTGCCATCGGCTCCTGGCTGATCAGGCCGATCTGGGCGCCGCGGATCGCCCGCATGTCGCGGCCGCGCGGATCAAGCGCCGCCAGATCGATGGCCGGTGCCGCCGGATCGGGCCGGTAGCGGATCGCGCCCGAGACGATCCGCCCGCCGCGCGGAACCTGGTTGAGGATCGAGCGGCCGGTGATGCTCTTGCCCGAGCCGGATTCGCCGACGACGCAGACCGTCTTGCCGCGTGGAATGCCAAAGGACACGCCGTCGACCGCCCTCACCGTACCCGCCCCGCCGAAGAAGTGGGTCCGGAGATCGTCGACCTCGATCAGCGAGTCACGCTCGGCGTGGCGGCCGCCGGCGGCCGCGAAATTACGATCAGTATTCATAGGGATCTGCAGCATCGCGTAATCCATCACCGAGGAAATTGAGGGCGAGCACGGTGACGATCACCGCGATGCCGGGAAGAAACAGCCAGGGAGCGCTCGAGACGGCGAGAATGTTCTGCGCTTCCTGCAGCAGCACGCCCCAGCTCACGACAGGCGGACGCAGCCCGATGCCGAGGAAGGAAAGCGCGGTTTCGGCAAGAATCATCGTCGGGATGGCGAGCGTCACTGAGGCGATGATGTGGCTCATGAAGGACGGCACCATGTGCCGCCAGATGATGCGCATCCTGGAGCAGCCATCGAGATGGGCGGCGATGACGAAGTCTTCTGTCTTCAGCGACAGGAAGCGGCCGCGCACCACCCGCGCCAGATCGGTCCAGCCGATCAGCGACAGGATGACCGTAATCCAGAGATAGACCAGGATCGGATCGGCGCTGATCGGAACGGCGGCCGCAAGCCCCATCCACAGCGGGATGGTCGGAATGGAGTTGATGAGTTCGATACAGCGCTGGATCACATCATCGACCCAGCCGCCATAGAGCCCGGAAATGCCGCCGAGGATGATACCGAGGATCAGGCTGATCGCCACCCCGATCAGGCCGACGGACATCGAAATCCGGGTGCCGTGCACCGTCCGGCTGAAGACGTCGCGGCCGAGCCGGTCGGCGCCGAACAGATAGAATGGCTTGCCTGCCTCGACCGGCCCGATCAGGTGCCGGTCGAAATCGAACAGCCCCCAGAGCCGGTAAGGTTCGCCTTTGACGAAGAAGCCCACGGGGATGACGACGGCCGGATCGGGCACATAGGTGCGGCTGAGCGCGATCGGGTCGACCTTCATCGAATAGCCGTTGACGTAGAGGGGGTGGAATCTGCCTGCCGCGTCGTAGCCGGCGAATCTCAGCTGCTGGGGCGGCGCATAGGTGTAGCGGGAATCGTAGGTCTGCGAGGAAACCGGAGCGAGAACCTCGGCAAACAGCGCGACCAGGTAGATCAGGAAGATCACGACGCCTGCCGCGAGCGCCAGCCGATGGCGGCAGAAGCGCCGCCAAATGAGTTTCCACTGGCCGGCAACGGCGTCCGAATTGCGAGTTCGTTCAGGCGATAGCGCGAGGGCTTGATCGGTCATGTCTGTCGTCCTTCAGCCGTTGCGGATGCGCGGATCGAGCCAGGCGAGCAGCAGGTCCGAAATCAGCGTTCCGATCAGCGTCAGCATGCTCATCAGCAGGATAAAGGTGCCCGCCAGATACATGTCCTGCGCAAACAGCGCATTGAGCAGGAGCGGCCCTGTAATTGGCAGGCTGAGGACGATCGAGACCACCACCGAACCCGAGACGAGGTGCGGCAGCACCCAGCCGACCGTGGAGACGAAAGGATTAAGCGCTACCCGCACCGGATATTTGAGCAGCAGCCGGATTTCACTGAGACCCCGGGCCCGCGCCATGTCGACATAGGGCTTGTTCAGTTCATCGAGGAGATTGGCGCGCATGATGCGGATCAGCGCCGCCGTGGCGCCAGTGCCGAGGACGACGACCGGGATCCACATATGCGACATGAGATCGCCGAGCTTGGCCCAGCTCCAGGCGGCATTGATATAGGTGGGCGAAAACAGCCCGCCGACGCTCTGGCCGAAATATTGCGCCGAGACGAACATCAGCACCAGCGCCAGCAGGAAGTTCGGGATGGCAAGGCCGAGGAAGCCGAAAAAGGTGGCGACATAGTCCCCCACCGAATATTGCCGCACGGCCGAATAGATGCCGATCGGAAAGGCCACCGCCCAGACGAAGAGCAGCGTGGTGACCGAAACCACCATGGTCAGCCCCATACGAGCCCAGATCAGCTCGCTGACCGGCTTGTTCCAATCGAGAGACTGGCCGAAATCGCCGCGCAGGAGGATGCCGCTGATCCATTTCCAGTATTGCACCGCCCAGGGCTGATCGAGGCCGTAGCGCTCTCGCAGGCCGGCGATGACGCCGGGATCGATCGTTTCGTTCTGCGAAGCCAGACGGGCGGTCATCGCGGTCAGGAAGTCGCCCGGCGGCAATTGGATGATGATGAAGGTCACGACCGAGATCGCGAACATCATCGGGATCATGTAAAGCAGACGTCTGATGATGAAGCCGGCCATGTTCAAGCTCCTTCGACCGGCGATCGCCGATCGGTCTGGATGATGGGGCGGGGCTGGTGGCAGAATGGCGCCGCGGCGCCATTCCCATTTGCTTTACTGCTGGTAGTAGAAGGTCTCGGGCTTTGCCGGTCCCGGCGTCATGTAGAACGAGGTGCTGGGAATGACCTTGGGGACGTTGTGCATATTGGTCTTGACGATGCCGACGCGGTCCGGCTCCAGGTTGGTGCCGATGACGTAGAACTCGTCACGGGTGATCGCCAGCAGTTCCTTCATGGCTTCAAGCTGCTTTTCGAGCGTCGGGGCTTCCTGCACCTGCCGATAGAGATCCATCTGCTTCTTGGCGGCCGGGCTCGGCTCCTCAGCGTTCGGATCCTTGGGGTTCTGGTAATAGAGGCCCCAGGCCGTCGCGAAGCTCGATTCATATTCGTGCGGGAAATACCATTTGGGATCGAGCAGGCCGAGGAAGTCGTAGCCACCGCCGCCGACCCATCCCAGGCCGTCATTGTCGTTGTTCTGCAAGCGCGAGAAGATCAGTGACCGCTCGGCCGGACGGGGCTGCATGTCGATACCGACGGCCCGCCAGTAGCGCTGGATCATCTCAAGCGCGTCGACCTGGATCGGGCTTCCGGTCAGCGCGTCGATCGCAAAGGTGATCCGCTTGCCGTCCTGACCGAGGCGATAGCCTTCCGCGTCACGTTTGGTGATGCCCGCCTTGTCGAGATACTGATTGGCGAGGTCGACATTATATTCCAAATACTGCGTCGCCATCTTCTCGTCATAGAGCGCCGTTCCCTCACGGGGTGCGGCCTGATAGGGCTTGGCCTGTCCGGCATAGATCAGCTGGTTGAGCTCCTCGCGGTTGATGGCGTAGCTGAGACCGATGCGGAAATCCTTGTTGGAGAAGACGGCGCGCAAGGCCGGATTCTTATGGGTCTGGTTGAGCGTGATCAGCAGGGCGTTCGACCAGGCCGGCCGGGCGATGAACAGACCGTAGCCACCCTTCTGCTGGTTCTGCACGATCACCGTGCGGGCGTCCGTTGTCTCGATGAAGCGGTTCTGCATGTCGATTTCGCCGCTGATCGCCTTCAGGATGATCGCCTGCGTATCCTGCATCACGTCGATGGTGATGCGATCGAAGTAAGGCAGCTGGTTTCCTGCGGTATCCACCTTGGCATAATAGGGATTGCGTTCGGCGACGACCTGGGTGGTGCCGTTATAGGGCGCCGTCAGCACCCAGGCATCCAGCGTCGGCCGGCCGAGATCGCGCCAACGGCCGGGAAAGCCGATCTTGTTGTTGAAGAGCTGGACCCAGTCGGTCGCGCCGGCAGCCTTCACCAGGGCATCGATCCCGGTTGGATTGAAATCCTTGTGGAACTGCTTGAGGTAGTGCGCCGGTGCGGCCGCGAGGATGTCGGAGCCGCGCACGGTCGCCATGTTCATCAGGAACAGGCCGTTCGGCGCAGCGAACTTGAAGACGACCTTGTCGTCGGCGAGCTTTTCGACCTTGACGGTCTCTCCGCCAGCGGTCAGCCAGTCGGGTGCGGCGGGCGTGATCTTGGTGTTGCGCAGCACGTTTTCGTTCCACCAGACCAGATCGTCGGCGGTGAAAGGTTCGCCGTCCGACCAGCGCGTGCCTTCGCGCAGGGTGAAGGTATATTCGGTGGCATTGTCGTTGACCTCGACGCTCTTGGCGATGTCGGGGATCACCTCGGTCCATTCCGGATTCCAGCGCACCAGTCTCGTATAGCCGATCGAACGCTCGATCTCGCTGTCGCCGCCGCCGAAAGTGGCCGTGCGCCAGGTGCCGCCATAGGTGCCGACCGATTCAAGTGGGGTGAGCACCAGCGGCTCCTTCGGCAGCCGCTGTTCGACCGGCGGCAGCTTGCCGGCATCGACGAGCGCCTTGAGTTCCGGCGCTTCCTGAAAACCGAAGGCAGCACCCGCCCAACCGGAACCAATGAGAATAGCAGCGGCAACGGTCGAGACGACCCGCCGTCGTAGAATTCTGACGTGTTGCATTCTCTCCTCCCAATGATCTCGTTTAGGTTATCGTTAACGTATTTCCTCCATCTCGAACGTTAACGTTACCGTTCCAATTTGTCAAAGAAATTCTTAAATACGCGTGCCAAGGCTGAGCAGCCTTGGCTTTCTTACAAATTGTGTTAGTTATCGTTATCCCAATTTCTGCCGTTCGAGAGACCGTCCCGTTGAGCCGCACCAAAGAGCCGGAAGCCAAGATAACCATTGCCGATGTCGCCCGCGCCGCAGGCGTATCGCCAATGACGGTTTCGCGCGTGCTCAACGATCAGGGCGGCGCCAGCGCCGAGACCACGCAGCGCATTCTTCTGGCGGCGAACGAACTCAACTACCGACCCAATCCCTTCGCACGCGGGTTGCGTTCCGACCGCTCGAGGACCATCGGCCTTCTCGTCCCCGACATCACCAACCCGTTCTTCCCGGAGGTCATCAGAGGAGCCGAGGACGCGGCGAGTGCCGCCGGCTACAACCTGCTTCTGTCCAACGTCGTCGAGAACAGCAAACGCGAAGGCGAACTCATCGAGGCGCTGCTGCGCCATCGGGTCGACGGCATCATCGTCTGCAGCGCGCGCCTGCCGGATGCCGCCCTGCACAAGGCGCTCGCGCACCATCGCGCTGCGGTGCTCATCAACCGCGAAGCGCCGCCCGAAGTGGCGGGAACGATCGTCACGGACTACGAAACCGGAGCGTCACGCGCCATCGATCATCTGGTCGAGCGCGGTCGCCGCAGGATTGCGATCATCGCAGGGCCGCGCAGCTCCTTCGGCGGCAAGAGCCGCCTCATCGGCATCCGCAAGACGCTCGCCGTCCATGGGCTGAAGGCGCACGGCATCGTCTATTGCGATCCGACAGCCGCGAGCGGGCAAACCGCGGCCGCGCAATTGCTGGCGGAAACGCCCGATATCGATGCCCTCGTCTGCTACAACGACCTCAATGCGATCGGCGCCATGAAGGCCTGCCGGGCGGCCGGCATTTCGATCCCCGAGCAGATCGCGCTCATCGGTTTCGACGACATCCCGGCGGCCGAATTGCTGTCGCCGGCGCTAACCACCTTGCGGGTGCAGAAACGGGAAATGGGGGAGGAAGCCGTGCGCCTGCTGCTCAGCCGCATCGCCACCAAGAACCGTCAGCATGGCATCGTCATCGTTCCCGAACTCATCGTCCGCGAAACGACCTGAGGGCCGCCAGGGCGCCACCCCAAAATCGGCGAGCGGTTTCTGGTGTCGTGCGCCAATTCTGAAATGGAACAGGAGGAATATCCATGGATGCCGACAATCTGCAGTCGCTGGCCTTGCCCGAGGAGAAGAAGGCCTGGTTCGTCCACGACCGGTTCGGCATGTTCGTGCATTGGGGGCTCTATGCCCTGCCGGCGCGCCATGAATGGGTCAAGAGCCGCGAAGAACTTGATGACGCCGACTACCAGAAATATTTCGATCACTTCGATCCCGATCTTTACGATCCCAGGGAATGGGCGAGACGCGCCAAGGCCGCTGGCATGAAATATGTCGTGCTGACCACCAAGCATCATGAAGGCTTCTGCCTCTGGGACACTAGAGCCACCGACTTCAAAGTGACCAACACGCCTTATGGAAAGGATCTGCTGGGCCCCTTCGTCGACGCCTTCCGCGCCGAGGGCCTGAGGATCGGCTTCTACTATTCACTGATCGACTGGCATCATCCCGACTTCACGGTCGATCCGCGCCACCCGCAGCGCAATCATCCCGATGCCATGAAAATCAATGAAGGCCGCGACATCAGGCGCTATGCCGCCTTCATGCGCGAGCAGGTGCGCGAACTGCTGACCGGGTTCGGGCAGATCGACATCATGTGGTTCGACTTCAGCTATCCCCAATGGAAGCTCGGAGAGCTGGTCGGAAAGGGCCATCAGGATTGGGAAAGCGAGAAGCTCGTGCGGCTGGTGCGCGAGCTTGCCCCCGATATCATCATCAACAACCGGCTCGATCTCGCCGGCCTGCAGCCCGACATCGTCACGCCGGAGCAATATATGCCGCGTGCCTGGCCGAAACGCGACGGCGGGCGGGTCGTCTGGGAAGCCTGCCAGACGCTCAGCGGCTCGTGGGGCTATCACCGTGACGAGGATACCTGGAAGAGCACCGAACAACTGGTCCAGATGCTGGTCGGCACCGTTGCCATCGGCGGCAATCTGCTGATGAATGTCGGGCCGACGGCCCGCGGCACGCTCGACCATCGCGCCATATCGGCGCTTTCAGCCTATGAGGAGTGGATGGCGCTGCACGAGCGCAGCATCGTCGGCTGCACCCAGTCCGACTTCACCGCGCCGCCCGATTGCCGCCTCACCCAGAACGGCGATCGCCTCTACATCCACCTGTTCAACTGGCCCTATAAGCATCTGCATTTCGATGCGCTGGCGGGCAAAGTCGAATATGCGCAATTCCTGCATGACGCCAGCGAGGTGACCTGGCTGCGCCCGTCGGCCAATACCTTATGGGCGAACACGCAATTCCCCGTCGCCGAGGACGAACTGACCTTCGTCCTGCCGGTGCGCCGCCCCAAGGTCGCCGTCCCGGTCATCGAGGTCAAGCTCAAGTCCGGAAGCGCTGCCGGCATCCAAAAATGAGGTGCAGCTGCCTGAGTGGGCGGACGGCGCCCGCTCAGGAGAACGGCTCGGTCGGCCCGGCTGCCGGCGCGGTGAACCAGCGCGGTCCCTCGGCGGTCATATGGATATGGTCCTCCTGCCGGATCCCGAATTTGTCGGGAAAGACAATCATCGGTTCGTTGGAAAAACACATGCCGGCGGCAAGCGGCGTGTCGTTGCCGCGAACAATATAGGGCTCTTCATGGATTTCCAGCCCGAGTCCGTGGCCGGCGCGATGCGGCAATCCCGGCAGGCAATAGTCGGGGCCAAGCGAATGTTTGGCGAGCACCTTGCGGGCCGCATCGTCGAGGATCGAGCAGGCGGCGCCGATCCGGGCGGCATCGAATACGGCCTGCTGCGCCTCGCGTTCGATCCACCAGGCACGTTCAAAGGCGCCGTTGCCGCCGCCGAGCATATAGGTCCTGGTGATATCGGAATGATAGCCGTCGATCCGGCAGCCGGTATCGACGAGAATGACGTCGTCGTCGCCAAGAATCTGCTTGCCGTCGGCGCCATGCGGAAGCGAGGTCGCCGCGCCGAAGGAGACGATTGCGAATGTCGAGCCGTCGTCGGCGCCGGCTTGGCGATGCTGCCGATCGATGAAATCGACCACCTCCGATGAGCTGATGCCGGGCTTCAACAGCGCGTGCACCTGTCTGTGGACGTCGAGCGTCAGGTTCATCGCATATTGAATGAGCGCAATCTCGGCCGCCGACTTGATGCGGCGCAGGCCGCGGATCAGCCGGCCGCCATCGGCGAGCCTTTCGGCGCCCATCGCCGCCGCCAAGGCGTGATAGAAGAAAAGCGGCAGGCCGTCATCAAGGGCAAGCCGGCCGCTCTGGCCGACTACGCTCTGGCCGACTAGCCGGGCGATAAGCGCGGCACTGTTTTCCTCCTCTTCCCAGACCAGGATCTCTCCCGGCAGATGCGGCAGGGTTTCGACGCGACTGCGCTCGAAACCGGGAACGATATAGAAAACGGCCGTGCGCGTGACGAGCGCGCCAAGGAACCTTTCGCTCGGATGCCAGACGAGGCCGGTGAAATAACGCAGACTTTCAGTCGGGCCGAGAAGCATACCGGCCAGTCCTTCGGCGTCGATCGCTTCTCTAAGCCTGGTGAGGCGAACTTGCCGTTCGTCTGCAGTGATGCGGGGTATGGGATGCTGCCACGACATGTCGTTTTCCTGTTCTTACCGTTTCTGCTGTCCTCGCCGCGACCGGTGCTTCAGGACAGGCCGATCGCCACCGGCCGGTCAAGGTCGCGGGCGAGATAGTCCTGGATCTGGCGGACGATCTGGCCGGCGTGGGCGATTGCCAGCCGATCAGCGCGCTCGGCGTCGCCGGCCTCGATGGCGGCGATGATTTCCTCATGCTCGTCGACATATTGACGGGGCAGCCGGTCGTCGAAGGTCGAATAATACAAGCGAAGGATGCGCCGGCCTTCGTCGAGCAGTTTGGCGAAGAACGCCGTGTAATAGGCGTTGCCGGCAAGCTCGGCGATCGCCACGTGGAATTCGCGGTTGGCCTCGATCATCGCATAGGCGTCGCGCTTAGCAACCGCGCCGGCGAAGTCCTTCTGGTGCCGGCGGATGGTCTCCATGATCGCGTCGTTCCGCCGCCCGGCGGCCCCGCGAGTCGTCACCCGGTACATCAGCGTCAGCGCTTCGAAATAGGTGGGCAGGTTGGCGAAATCGATCGGCGCAACGATCGTGTTCCGGTTCGGCAGGGTCGTGACCAGCCCATCGGCGGCAAGCCGCAACAGCGCCTCGCGAATAGGTGTCCTCGACATGCCGAAACGCTCCGACAGCCGCACCTCGTCGAGCGGACTGGCTGGCTCCAGCGCCATCGACAGGATCTCCCGGCGTAGCGCGGCATAGATGCTCTGCGTGCCGGAACCGCGCACCCGCACATTTTCCGCATCGTTCTGCATGCGTCCCTCCCCTTGATGAGAGCCTTGTAGTGCGTTTTGGCCGATTTCGGCAACGCCCCACGAATTTACAAATCATGGCGATTGAGTCTTGTCGACAGTTTGTATATAACGGACCGACTTTAACGGAGTTTCGATCGATGACAACAGGATGGAAGGGCGTATTTCCCGCCGTAACGACGCAATTCAACGAAGATCTGTCCGTGGATCTCTCCGCAACCCAGCGTGTTCAGGACGCGCTTGTCAACGACGGCGTCAACGGGCTAATCGTTATGGGCACATGTGGTGAGAACAACTCACTCGACCCCGACGAGAAGCGCACGATCCTCAAAGCCGCCGTCGAGGTCGTCAACGGCCGCGTTCCCGTCGTGACGGGCGTCTCCGAATTCGATACGCGCCGTGCCGTCGCCTATGCCCGTGACGCCGAAAAACTCGGTGCCGACGGGCTGATGCTGCTGCCGGCCATGGTCTATGTGCCGAAGCCGGAAGAGCTGATCGCACATTTCCGCACCGTCGCCGAAGCGACCTCGCTGCCGATCATGCTCTACAACAATCCGCCCGCCTACCGCGTCAACATCGGCGCCGATGTGTTGAAGGTGCTTGCCGACGTGCCGAACATCAAGGCGGTGAAGGAAAGCGCCCCGGATCCGCGCCGCTTCACCGATCTTATCAACGAATTCGGCGACCGTTTCGATATCTTTGCCGGCCTCGACGACGTCGCACTCGAGGGCCTTATGCTCGGCGCCAAGGGCTGGGTCTCGGGCCTGACCAGTGCCTTTCCTGAGGAATCCGTGCAGCTCGTTGCCGCCGCCGAACGCGGCGACTGGGAAGAGGCCCGCAGGATCTACCGCTGGTTCATGCCGCTGCTGCATCTCGATGCCGAGCATGACCTCGTGCAATCGATCAAGCTCGCCGAGCAGATCATGGGCCGCGGCTCCGAACGCGTCCGCATGCCGCGCCTGCCGCTTTCAGGGGCACGGCGCACCGAAGTCACCGCCATGGTCGAGAAGGCTGCCGCGACGCGTCCCTCGAAGCTCGGCAAGGCCGCCTGAGATTACGAGGCCGGCAGCGCACACGGGCTGCCGGACCTTCCATCCCTCGCTTTAAGTGACCGGAGCCTTGCCGGATCGGGTCAGGCTGTTGCGGCTGACCAGCGACGGCATCTGAAAAATATGCTCGGCGCCGGTGCGGCCCTCTATTCTCGAAATCAACGTCCGGGTGGCGACCTGACCGAGCTCCCTTCCCGACTGATCGATGCTTGCGAGATTGACGAGGCCGAGCGCTGCGGTCGACGAATTGTCATATCCGACGACGGCAAGATCTTCGGGCACACGCACGCCCATTTCCATCGCCAGGCTCAAAAGGGTGATGGCGTCGAGATCGCTCCAGCAGAACACGGCGCGCGGCCTGTTCTTCCTCGACAGGAACTTTCGCATCGTTTCCTCCCGCTTTGGCGGGGCGATCGGAATTTTAGTGATCGGCGCAGACGATCCCAGTCCGGCACGCTGGATCGCCCGGCGGAAGCCGATCTCGCGCTGGCGCACGACGGAGACCTGATGCCCCTCACGCTCGCCGAGGCTCAGCATTTCGACGTCGCGATAGCCGCAGGCAAGCAACGCTTCCACCGCGATCTCGGCTCCGCGCTGGTCGTCGGCATTGACCGTATCGAAGGCCGTGGCGCCGGCATCGTGATAACCGACCGCGACGATCGGTATCTGAGCCGCGAATTTTGCGATGATGTCAGAGGGCAGGCGCGGCGCAACCAGGATCAGACCATCCATCTTGTAGTCGATCATCGACTCGATCAGCGATGTCTCCAGCTGCACGCGCGCATCGCTGACACCGATCATCGCCTGGTAATGCGAAGGCGCCAGCACGCCGTTCACGCCGGCAATCACCTCGGGAAGGAAGGGATTGCGAATGTCGATCAAAAGCACGCCGATGGTGAAACTGCGGCCCCGCAACCCGCGCGCCGCCCGTGAGGGGCGATATCCAAGCACTTCAATAGCGTCGGTCACTCTCGCCCGCAGCGCTTCACTGACACCGTAGGCGTTTCGCATCACCTTGGAGACCGCGGCGACCGATACGCCCGCATGCGTCGCCACCGTCCGGATCGTCACGCGATCATTTCGTTGCAGTCTTTTTTTCTCTTCGATCGACATGAAATCTCTGGGCTACTCTGCGCGCCGTCACAATTGCTCGCAGAACCACCATGGCAGACTGGCGACGAAATTTCTATTGCGCTTCCGAAAAAAATGTAGAACGTTATATGGAGAACGTTCTACAACTCGTCGGGAGGACTTGATGAACTTTCAGCCGGCAGCCATCGACGGCAATCTCGTTTCGCGCGCCTGGTCCGGAGAGATGATCGCACCGCTGTCGGACCGCGGCCAGGGAACGGCCGCAAGCTTCGTCTCCAAGACCTTCGATCATGACGGCACCGGCCTTCCGATCGAACTCTTCATCTCGGCGCTCGGCCTCTATCGCTGCTTCATCAACGGCGCCCGCGTCGGCAACGATGTGCTGACGCCCGGCTGGACGAATTACGACGACCGCATTGCCTATCAGCGATACGACATCTCGAGATTGCTGAAATCAGGCTTCAACCGGATAGAAATCTGGCTCGCCGACGGATGGTACCGCTCGCCGATCATGTGGGGCGCCCAGGCTATTCCCAACTGCTGGGGCGACAGGATTGGGGCCATTGCGGATCTGGTCGGCCCCGGCGGCACCATTCTTTCCACCGATACGACCTGGCAAAGCGGCCTTCTGCCGATCCAGAAGTCGGGGATCTATTTCGGTGAGATTTACGACGCACGCCTGGAAAACGTCGCCGAAACTCACGGGACCGCGCAATTGCCGTTCGACACGGGGCTGCTCGTCGCGCATGAGACGGCAGCGGTGCGGGAGCTGCGGCCGCTCACCCCTATCGAAAGCTGGACCGATCATGAAGGCAGGACGATCTATGATTTCGGCCAGAATGTCGGCGGTTACGTCAGATATACGGTCCGTGGCGTCGACGGCACCGAAGTGCGGGTCGAGCACTCGGAAGTCCTTGGGCCGGAACGCCACTTCGACAATCGCAACTATCGCGCGGCCGCCGCGCACACCCTCTATACGCTCAGCGGAGACGGCGACGAGACCTATGCGCCGCATTTCACCTTCCACGGCTTCCGTTATGCCAGGGTGACGATCAAGGGCGATGCAGAGATTCTTGACATCGCCTCGATCCCGATCTCGTCGGTGCCGGAACCGGCCGGCGGCTTCACCTCGGGCAACCCTCTCGTCAATCGCCTGGTTGAGAATACCATTTGGTCGCAGCGCGCCAATTTCATCGAAGTGCCCACAGATTGCCCGCAACGCGACGAACGGCTTGGCTGGACGGGTGATGCCCAAGTCTTTGCCGCGACGGCCTGCTGGCTGAGCGACAGCCAGTTCTTCCTCAGGAAATATCTGCGCGATGTGATGGCCGACCAGCGCGAGGACGGCGCCGTCTCGCATTTCTCGCCCGACCCGACGCGTCTGCACCCCGGCAATTTCCCGGGCTATGCCGGCTCGACCGGCTGGGGTGACGCGATTGTCGTGATCCCCTGGGTTCTCTACACCCATTACGGCGACCGGTCGGTTCTTTCGGAGTGCCTGGGCTCGATGGTGCGCTGGGTCGATTTCGTCTGGTCCATCTCGGATGGCCCGATCGTCCATCCGCCCTCGCATTGGGGCGCCCGCGGCTTCACCTTCGGCGACTGGCTGCAGCCGGTCGGCGACAACAGAAAGCCGCGCCCGACCATTGCCGACGATTGTGCAGCGACCCTCTACCACTTCATCTCGACGGATCTTCTCGCGAAGATCGCAGGCGTACTCGGCGAGCAAGCGCTTGAAGAACAGATGAAAGGCCGCGCTGACAAGATCAGGTTGGCTTTCGCCAACGAGTTCATCACGCCGGCCGGGCGGCTCGCCCATAACGACCAGACATCCTATGCGCTGGCCTTCCTGTATGACCTGATACCGGGTGAGCATCATGAGGCCGCCCGGCGACATTTCAGGCAGGTGGTCGTCGATGCCGACTACAAGATCGGCACCGGCTTCATTGGCACGCCGGCCCTTTTGCCGGCCCTGACGAAACTCGGCATGGACGATCTCGCCGAAAAAGTCTTCCTGCAGGAGGATGTGCCGGGCTGGCTCTACCAGGTCTCGAAGGGGGCAACGACGATCTGGGAGCGCTGGGATTCGATGGCGCCCGACGGCACCATCTACGAACCCGACATGAACAGCTATAACCACTATGCCTATGGCGCGGTCTGCCAATGGCTGTTCGAATGTGTCGCCGGCGTTTCGCCGAGCCCGGCCGCGCCGGGTTTTGCCGAAGTGATCGTCGACCCGGCACCGATCCCGTCGCTTTCGCCGGTTTCGGCCTATCACGATATCAGCCAGGGGCGCATCGAGGCCGGCTGGCACTGCACCGGCAGCGAGGTCACCTATGTGCTGACGCTTCCGGAGGGGTGCGTCGGCCGCTTCCGGCCCGGCCGGCGGCACCGGAATGCGTCACTCAATGGGGAGCCTGTCATTGAGGAGGCGGTTCTTCCCCCGGGCACGCATCAGCTGGTCTTTTCCCTACCCGATTACTGAGGAGCATACAGGTCACACCGTTCAGAGGAGGAACGTCATGACACATCGGATAAAGCTCATTCTTGCCGGCGCATCCGCGCTTCTGGCCTTGGCCGCGGCCAGCCCGTCGCATGCAGAAACCACGCTGTCTTTCCTGATCGACAACAACCCCGACACGGTCGCGGCAGCCGAAGCACTGGTTGCGGCCTACCAGGCCAAGGCGCCCGACGTGACGATCGAAATCGAGCCGCGGGCAGGCGGCGGCGAGGGTGACAACATCATCAAGACGCGCCTGGCAACGGGCGAGATGTCCGATGTGTTCCTCTATAATTCCGGTTCGCTCTTGCAGGCGCTGAAGCCGGCGCAGACGCTTGTCGATCTGAGCGGTCTTGCCTCGCAGGCGAAGGTGGATGAAGGCTTCAAATCGGTGGTCAGCGCCGGCGGCAAACTCTACGGCGTTCCTTTCGGCACGGCGATGGCGGGTGGCATCCTCTACAACAGGAAGATCTATCAGGATCTCGGCCTCACCGTTCCGAAGACATGGGCGGATTTCATGGCCAACAATGCCAAGGTCAAGGCTTCGGGCAAGGTCGCCGTGGCGCAGACCTATCGCGATACCTGGACCTCGCAGCTGTTCGTTCTGGCCGACTATTACAATCTGCATGCCGCCGTGCCGAACTTCGCCGCCGACTATACCGCCAACAAGGCGAAATATGCAGAGACGCCCGCCGCCACAAAAGGCTTCGAACGGCTGAAGGACGTTCACGACGCCGGCCTGATGAACGAGGATTTCGGCGCGGCAAGTTATGACGACGGCCTGAGAATGGTGGCGACCGGCGAAGCGGCGCATTATCCGATGCTGAGCTTCGCCATCGGCGCCATCAAGCAGAATTATCCCGAGAATCTTGCAGATGTCGGTTTCTTCGCGCAACCGAGCGACGATGCGGCGACGAACGGCCTGACCGTCTGGATGCCGCCCGCCCTCTATATTCCCCTGACCAGCCAGCACGCAGAGGAAGCGAAGAAATTCGTGGATTTCGCCGGCAGCGTCGAAGGCTGCAAGATCATGGTGGAAACGAACACCGTGCAAGGGCCTCCGCTGATCAACGGCTGCGATCTGCCTGCCGACGTACCGCCCGCCGTAAAGGACATGCTCCCCTATTTCGACGCCAAGGGAAAGACGACCCCGGCATTGGAATTCGTATCGCCGGTGAAGGGCCCGGCTCTCGAGCAGATCACCGTCGAAGTCGGTTCCGGCATTCGCCAGCCCGCCGAGGCAGCGAAGCTCTATGACGAGGATGTGCGCAAACAGGCTAAGCAGCTCGGCCTGCCCAACTGGTAGTGGTCGTTCGGGCCAGCTAACCTCGCTCCTGACGGGGCGAGGTTTCCCCGATCGAAGAGGTAGTCATGACCGAGACACGCCCGCACTCGCGCAAATCGCCCTACCCGCTGTGGTTTTTCATTCCCGCCGCCATCATTTACGGTGTGCTGTTCCTTTTTCCGACTATATCGTCTCTCTGGTACAGCCTGACGCGCTGGGATCTCTCGACGGCCCAATTCATCGGGCTCGAAAATTTCCAGCAGTTCTTTTCCGAACCGTTCTTGGTCAAGGGGCTGATCAACACGCTGATCTACGCGGTGACGACCTCAGGCCTGAAAACGGTCTGCGGACTGCTGCTGGCCGTGCTGCTCACCAGCAATATCTTCGCCCGCGGCTTCCTGCGCACGCTGGTCTTCTTTCCCGTGCTGGTCTCGACCATCGGCATCGGCATCACCTTCACGGTCATGATGCATCCGACCAAGGGCATCATCAATGTTACGCTCGAGACGCTCGGCATTCCTGGGCCGGGATGGCTGACCAATCCGGCGCTCGCGCTTTTTTCGGTGGCCCTCGTCGACGTCTGGAAGGGTGTCGGCCTTGCCACCCTGATCTTCATCGCCGGTCTTGCCGCGATCAGTCCCGACTATTATGAGGCCGCCAGGATCGACGGCGCCACGCGGCTCCAGCAATTCTTTCGGATCACCCTGCCGCTCGTGCGCCCGGCCACCGTCATCGTCGTGACATTGTCGCTGATCGGCGGGCTCCGTTCCTTCGATCTCATATGGGCCATGACCCGCGGCGGACCCGGTTTCTCTTCCGATGTGATCGCCTCGGTCATCTACAAGCAGTACCAGGCTGGTTTCTATGGGCTGTCGACGGCCGGAAACGTCATTCTGTTCGCACTGATCGCCGTGATCATCCTGCCCTTCACCCTGTGGTTTAACCGGCGCGAGGTCGAGGAATGAGAAGCGTCCGCCCCTATGTGACGGGCGCGATAGCCCTTGCCGTCGCGGCCGTGATCTTCGTCATGCCTTTCGTTTTCGTCGCTCTGCAGGCGGTGAAATCCAAATCGGAGGCCTCCCGCCTCGATTTCGAACCTCCTGAGCATTGGCTGTTCTGGGACAATCTCGTCGCCGTCTTCAAGGCGCGCGACTATCAGCTCGTGCTCGCCTATTTCAATTCGACTCTGATTACGGTCGTTTCCGTCACGATCCTGATCCTGCTGTCGGCGATGGTCGGATATGTGATGCAGCGCCGTAAGACGGCGTGGAACCGCGTGGCTTTCGCTGCGCTGTTCATGGGTCTGATGATGCCGCCGGCCGTTGTGCCCACCATCGGCCTTTTGCAGGATATCGGCCTCTTCAAGACCATGACCGGGATGATCCTGATCCAGGTGGCCTATAATCTCTCCTTTTCGGTCCTGCTCTATCGGTCGTTCATCTCGACCATCCCGCGCGATCTCGACGAGGCGGCGCTGATCGACGGCGCCAAGCCCCGGCAGATCTTCTTCAGGGTGGTCCTGCCGCTACTGAAGCCGGTGACCGTGACCAATATCGTCGTCCAGTCGATCGCGATCTTCAACGATTTCACCAATCCGCTCTACTACCTGCCGGGCAAGGAGAATGTGACGGTGCAGCTGACGCTCTATAATTTCCAGAGCATGTATTCGAGCCAGTATAATCTGCTCTTCATGAACATCCTCCTCGTAACGATCCCGCCGCTGATCGTCTTCATCTTCTTCAACCGCCAGATCGTCGCAGGCATGACAGCAGGCGGAGTCAAAGGGTAGCAGAATGGCTGAGCTCGCTCTCAAACAGGTTCGCAAGAGCTTTGGCGCTCTCGAGGTCATCAAGGGCGTCGATCTGGAGGTTGCCTCCGGCGAGTTCGTCGTCTTCGTCGGCCCGTCGGGATGTGGGAAGTCGACGCTGCTGCGCATCATCGCCGGCCTGGAAGAGACGACCTCGGGCAGGCTGACCATCGGCGGCAAGGACGTGACCTATGCGGAACCTTCCGAGCGGGGCATCGCCATGGTGTTCCAGAGCTATGCGCTCTATCCGCATATGACGGTTGCCGAGAATATCGGCTTCGGGCTTTCGCTCGCCCGCCGCCCGAAGGCTGAAATCGCCGAGAAGGTCGCGGCGGCGGCCGAAACGCTGCAGCTCACTCATCTGCTGCAGAGAAAGCCGAAAGCGCTTTCCGGCGGCCAGCGGCAGCGCGTCGCCATCGGCCGGGCGATCGTGCGCGATCCCAGGGTGTTCCTGTTCGACGAGCCGCTCTCCAATCTCGATGCTTCGCTGCGGGCACAGATGCGCCTGGAGATCTCGGAACTCCACGCCCGTCTGAACTCGACGATGATCTATGTCACCCACGACCAGGTCGAGGCGATGACGATGGCCGACAAGATCGTCGTTTTGAACGGTGGCGCCGTCGAGCAGATCGGCAGCCCGATGGAGCTCTACCGCAATCCCGCCACACCCTTCGTCGCCGGCTTCATCGGCAGCCCGAAGATGAACCTCTATGGCGGCGAGACGGCACGGCGAATGAACTGCACGACCTACGGCATCCGCCCGGAACATGTCAGGCTTTCGGAAGGCACCGGCCAGTGGCAAGGCAGAATCCGACACGTGGAACGGCTCGGCGCCGACGCGATCCTCTATCTCGATGTCCCCGAACTCGGCGAAATGGTCGTGCGCGCCGAAGGCGAGACGCCGTTTGCATCAGGCATGACGGTCTGGGCAAATCCGGTGGAGGGAGCGGAACACCGGTTCTGAGACCGGGTTAAAGCCCCACCTCGAGGAGCAATCCTACTGACCGAAAGTCCCGCCCCTCACGGCTGTTTGTTTGAGAGAGCCACCAGGTCCTCTTTGAGCCGGACCGGCAGACTCATTCGTTCGTGAAGAATGCTCATGACACCAAGATCGCCGTTCTTAAGCGCGCGAAAGAACACATAGTGATGCTCATAACGGCCGAAATAGGCTGACCGCTTGATGTCTGCCGGAACCGCCAGACGCTGCGGAAGCTGCCGCCAGATCGACCGATCCTCGCACAAACGCTGCAAATAGGCGTGCAGTCCGAGAAAATAGGCCTCCGCCTGCTTCTCGCCCCACGCCTCGACCATATCACGCCAGATCTTGTCCTGCGCGGCATCGGCGCGCGGATAAAATCGATAGGCCACCAGACTTATCGACGCTTGTTACGGCGGATGACGTCTTCAGCCGAAACCGCGACGAATTCGCTGTCGTCGGCCCGCATCGCCGGCGCGAGCTCCCTCTGCAGCATGTCCCAGGCTTCATTACGAGTCTGCAAGTCGCGGCGAATGAGAGCGCGGATATACTCGCTGGCGTTTTCATAAAGGCCGTCATCGCCGACCTGCTGCTGGATATGATCCTGCAACTGCCCACTGACCTTCACATGAATGCTGCCCGATGCCATCGGCATATCCTTTAGTTTCGTTTTATGATGGGTAGCGTAGCACATTTTGTCAATATTCATCACGCGCGCCTCCGTAGCAGCGCTAAGGCGAGCAGCAACCCTCACGTCGGGGCCGGATGCTTGACGGAAGACCCTCAGTTGCAAAGCCGTGACACTCGTTAACAACCATCCGAAGGGATGCCGGGCGCAACTTGCCTTTGTATCATTTAGTCTTTAAGGACGCCCCAATTTCCAAGGCGTAGGGTTGAACCAGCATGTCACATAACCAGACCATATCCTCGGACCTCGGCGTGACGGCCGGCGATCTCGATCGCTATTTTACATTTCTCCGCCATGTTCTCGTGAATGCAGCCGCGTCGCGGCGAGGTGACGAAAGCCTCGATTATGCAACTGCGATGAGTGAGGCTATGCAACTCGCCCGTGCTACCCATGACGCCGGCCGGAAGATCATCTTCATCGGTAACGGCGGCAGCGCCGCGATTGCCAGCCATATGGCGACGGACTATTCCAAAAATGGCGGACTCCGCGCCATGGCGATGAACGACGGCGCGACGCTGACATGCCTCTCGAACGACCTCGGCTATGAGAACGTCTTCGCAAAGCAGATCGAAATGCATGCGAATGAAGGGGATCTGCTGGTCGCGATCAGCAGTTCAGGCAGATCGGAAAGCATCACCAAGGCCGTCCGCACTGCCCGCGAAAAAGGCGGCGCCGTTATCACCTTGAGCGGCTTCGCTCCGGGCAACCCGTTGCGTGCGCTCGGCGATCTGAACTTCTACGTCGCTTCCGATCAATATGGCTATGTGGAGATTGCCCATCTCGCGATCTGCCACGCCATATTGGATTTTTCCTGCGGCCTCGTCCCGCCCGTCCTTTCCTAAGAGCCTTATCACGCGCATGAATTTCCCCCACATCCACGATCCGGAACTGTCGCTCCTTACGCCGGACGACGACGTCACCGACCCGGAAGTCACCATCCTCGTCCCCTCGCTCAACGAGGAATTGACGATCGGAACCTTCGTCGACTGGTGCCGTCAAGGCATCGCGGCAAGTGGTGCGGCGGTAGAAATCCTCATCGTCGACAGTTCGACCGATCGCACGCCGGAAATCGCCCGTGAGCGGGGCGCGCGCGTATTGCGGACGCCGAAGCGCGGCTTGGGCAGAGCTTACATCGATGCCATTCCCTTCGTCCGCGGCAAGTTCATCATCATGGGCGATGCGGACTGCACCTATGATTTTCGCCAGATAGCGCCCTTCATCGAGGCATTCCGGAAGGGATCCGAATTTGTCATGGGCTCGCGATTCAAGGGCTCGATCGAAGACAATGCGATGCCGCCGCTGCATCGTTATTTCGGAACGCCGCTGACGACGTGGATTCTCAATCGGATGTTCGGCAGCCGCTTTTCCGACATCCATTGCGGCATGCGGGGCATCAGTGTCGATGCGCTGCTTCGCATGGATCTCCGCTCGCAAGGCTGGGAATACGCTTCGGAAATGGTGCTGAAATCAGTCCATATGGAGCTTGCGACGACCGAGGTGCCGATTCACTTCCTGAAGGATCCGGAAGGACGGCTGAGCCACATGAAGCGCCGAGGCTGGATGGAGCCCTGGCGCGCCGGCTGGCGCAATCTGCAGGCGATGTTTGTCTACGGGTTCGATTTCTTTTTGATTTGGCCGGGCTTCCTGCTGCTGGCCCTCGGCTTGATCATAATGTTGCCGCTGCTCGCCGGACCTATGTCGATAGCAGGCGTGCGGTTCTCGTCGAATGCCATGCTGTTTGCGATGGCTCTGGCCGTCCTTGGTCAATCAATGCTGATTTCGGCAGCGATCGGTCGGGTGATTTTTGACTATTCGGGACATGTGCAGCCTCGCCTCGAGCGGCGCCTTCCTTACAATGCAACGATATGGGGATCAGTTATCGCCGTTCTGACAGGCGTTTTGCTGGCGGTTCCGCTCTTCGATTCCTATGTCGGGAACGGCTACGTGCTGCCCGAGATCGGCATCGAGACCAACTGGGCCGTCTTCGGGCTGTGGCTCATCATCACGGCGTTCCAAATCTTCATATCAGGGCTCATGATACGAGCACTCGGGGTCATGCTGCCAGTCAAGAAGCCTGCGCCGCCTCTCGCGGGATAAAGCCACGAAAGGGCTATCATGATCGTAGGCTGGTGCACGGTTCTTTCCATAATATTATGGGGCCTCGTGATCGACAGGGGCATCGTTGTCCGGCTCAACCGACGTTGCGATCAGCCCTTTCGAGACGGCACCGATTTTCTGTTCAGCGGTATCCTACCGGCTCTGGCGATTGCCGGCGGCGCGGCCACCATTTTTGGCGCATTTCATGGATTGAGATGGGAAATCATTCTTCCCATAGTAGTTATCTCGTTGATCTGGCGCCGGCGCGATCTCGTTGCCGTTCTTTGCGATCTGGCTTCGCTGCTTCGTAAAATCGCAATTGAATCGAAAAACGGAAATCCCATTCCGGCGCTTGCGGCCTTCACATGCATCATGCTTTGCTATGTGTGGAGCGTGCTGTCGCTCTTTCCGCCAGCCGTTGCCGACGTGTGGGTTTTCCATATCCCTCTCGCCAACAGCATCATCGATCATGCCGGCTTTGTGTCGCCGCAGATCGATCATCCCTTCTACGGCAATATTCCCCTCTTCTTCAATCTGCTGTTTGCGCTCGTCATGATGGTCAGCGGTCACTGGACCGGCGCGGCCGCCATGAACATCGCAATTTTCTTCGGATTTCTGTTCCTGCTTTCAAGTTGCGCCAGTCGTTGGCGAGCATGCGGTTTTTTCCTGGTGGCAGCGCTGATCCTCAGCATCCCCTTCTTCAGGGGGAGTGTCGGCGAACCGATGACGGATCTTGCCCGGTCGTGTTTCTCGGTCGCAGCCGTGCTTTTCCTGTGGCGTTATCTGGAGACCCGGCGGCCGGCGGAGCTCTTTCATTGTGCGCTCGTATTGGGAGGAGCGGTCGGAGGGAAATATACGGAACTGCAAATGGTCGGCCTCATAGGGCTGGTATTGATACCGATGCTGCTCAAGGGAAGGATATCCCTGCCGCTCCTTCTGTCATGCCTTTGCGCATTCCTCGCGGTCGCCGGCTACTGGTATGCGAAAAACCTGATTGTCCTCGGCAATCCGATCTATCCCTTCATGTTCGGCCATCAGGGCCTCAGCGATGCCTGGATGGCGGATTACATGCTCGAATTGGGCAGGGCCTTCGATCCCGCGAACCGGCACTTTGTTACCAACCTCGCTACTCTGCAGGGTTGGCACGACTTCCTCTTTATCCTTTACGACTGGTTTCTCGAAAATAAGCCAAATGCATTCGTCGCCCTCGCTTTGATCCTGGCCGGTCTGGCGGTGGCTTTCCGGCGCATCGCCTTTCTCGCAGCGATGGTCCTTGCTATGTTCGTGATATGGTACACCGTTATGTTCAATCACATACGGTGGGCGACGCCAGCCTATCTGCTTTTCTTTTCGACCGGGTTTATCGGCGCCTCCCTGGTTCGGGAAAGATTGGATGAATGGCTCGACCGACGGGTCCTGCCGCGGATGGCTCCACTGACAAAAGTGGCCTCTTCGCCAGCAGGCATGGTCGCCAGCCCGATGATAATAGTCTTGCTGGCCGGCGGGCTCTGGATTTCCCATTGGCATCAAATGGGCGGCAGCGACATCGACCCGGTCAAGGCGAAAGACATTGACGTCGTGCTGGGGATGATAAGCGTCGACCAATATATGGAGAGCCATCGCGAAGCTTATTTCATGTACCGCTATATCGCAGCTCACGACCTGCGAACCGTTTTTCAGCCTTTCGATACGGCCAATACCTTATTGTCCACGGCTTACAACGGCGGCCGCGATGGCGGCTGGCAACTGCCGCGCTACGTTCTGCCGGCACCGGGTTCGGATATCGGTGCTTTCATCAAGGACAATAAGATAGCTTACTTCATCGTTCCACCCGATGCCGGTAGCGCGTTCCTCGCCGAACGCATCGGAGAAGACAAAATAGCGATGGCCAACAGCGTCATAGCCCATATGATGCCTCGCTCCTCGCTGATATTGACGGATCGGTTCGGCTGGAAGCTCTATCGCTTTGATGCGGATCGGCAATCGTGACCACGCCGTCCTCACGCGCATTGTTTCGTATCGGCATACCGGCCGTGAAGGTGGCCGTCGCGCTTGGCCTCGTCATATGGACCGCGCGCAAGGTCGATTTCGCGGAAGGGTGGGCTGCGGTCCGCACCCTACCGGCGACGACCATCTGGGTCAGCGTCTTCCTGCTTCTCTTTCAGGCCCTGCTTTCGGCCTGGCGGTGGTGCCTGCTATCGGAAATGATAGGGCAAAGGCTGAAAATGGCCGGCGCCATAAACCTCTTCATGCAGAGCCTGTTTTACAATCAGGCTCTTCCAAGTCCCATTCCAGGCGATGCCGCCCGCATATTCGGCGCCATCAAATATGGCCTGACGATAACGGAAGCGACACTGGGTGTTGTAATCGACCGAATCCTCACTCTTTTCGGGCTGGCCGTCGTCGCGCTGCTCGGACTGATCATCATGCGCGGCTTTTATGGACACGACTTCCCAATCCCCTATCTGGTCGAACTCACGGCTCTCGGGGTTGCGGGAACAATCGCATCGGCCCTGCTCTTCACCTGGCGCCGGCATTTTTTCGTCCGGTTTCTTCCGGCAAAGCTGCACGCGCTGAACGAGGCGCTGGCAGCTTTTCTCAGCCACCGAAGAATGCTGGGGATATTCCTGTTGACCCTCGTCATTCACGGATTGAGTGTCGTCTCGCTTGAAATCCTCGTTGTCGGTCTTGGTCTCCCGCTCGATTGGGGTCAGGCCGCAGCCGCTTTCCCGCCGGTCCTGTTGATCGCTATGGTTCCGATTTCCGTTGGAGGATGGGGGCTGCGCGAAGGCGGCATGATCCTTTCACTTGCCGTGTTCGGCATCGGCACCACGGACGCCGCGACGCTGTCGGTGGTTTTCGGCCTGCTGCAGCTTGTGGTCGGCTTGGCCGGTGGTGTATTCGTCCTATCGCGTCCTCATTCGGGAAAGATCAAAGCGCTCTGAAGAGCCTTAACAGATCATATGGAGCTGCCGACATGCATGCCTTGGTAACAGGAGGGGCCGGTTTTATCGGCAGCCATCTCTGCGATCGCCTTTTGGATTCGGGTTATCGGGTAACCGCGATCGACAACCTTCATCTTGGCCGCATGCGCAACATCGATCATCTGCTGCAGCGATCGGATTTTCGTTTCCATGAGCTGGATATGCTCGATCGGGAAGGCATGGATCGGCTCATTGGCGCGGACCGTCCCGACGCCGTTTTCCATCTCGCCGCCAATTCCGATATTGCCGCCGGCAATGCCAATGTCGAGCTCGACCTCCAGCTGAACCAGCTGACGACGACGACGCTGCTCGCCATCATGCGCAAGCATGAAATCAGCAAGCTTTTCTTCGCCAGCACCTCCGCCGTATTCGGTGAAGCCGAAGGAAACATTCACGAAAATCATGGCCCGCTGCGGCCGATTTCGCTCTATGGCGCCAGCAAGCTTGCCGCCGAAGCCTATTTGTCCGTCTATGCGCTGTCGTTCGGCATCAAGACGCTCGTGCTGCGCTTTCCCAATGTCGTCGGGGAACGCTCCACTCATGGAGCCATCTATGACTTCATCAACAGGTTGAAGGCTGATCCGAGGCGGCTCCAGGTGCTCGGGAATGGCATGCAGACGAAGCCCTATCTCTATGTCGGCGACCTGGTGGACGCGATTCTCCTTGCCTGGGAAAAGGCGCCCGGTGCCTATGAGGTATTTCATGCCAGCGGCATCGGCGAAACGTCGGTCCGGGATATCGCCGAGATCGTGGTCTCGAAGGTCGCTTCCGGCGCCGCCATCGAATATGGCAGCGAAGACCGTGGCTGGCTGGGCGACGTGCCGCGCTTCAGCTACGACATAAGCAGGCTTGTCGCGCTCGGCTGGACGCCGAAGCGGAAGTCGACCGAGGCTGTTGAACTCGCCGTCGAGCGGATCTTGGCGAATGGGTTCTGAGAACGCTATCCGCGAAGCTATCATTATCGCCGGAGGCCTCGGAACGCGCGCGCGCAGCATGACGGGCGATGTCATTCCGAAGGCTCTTCTGCCGCTTGCCGGCGTGCCGATTATTGTCCGGCAAATTCGTGTCCTCGCCCGCGAAGGCGTTCAGCATGTGCGCGTGCTTGGCGGCCATCTCGGCAACCAGCTCGAGCCTGCCCTTGGCCCGGAAGCCGAAAAGCTTGGCGTTACGATCGAAATCTTCGTTGAGAAGTCTCCGCTCGGTACAGCCGGTTGCTTAACGACTTTGGACACGATCGCCGATGACGTCCTTATCGTCTACGGCGATATGCTTTTTGATATCGACCTGTCGGCACTTGCCCGTCATCGCCGGCAGTTTCCCGCCGCGCTGACGATCATCGCCCATCCCAACGATCATCCCCGCACATCCGATATCGTCGTTCAGAAGAACGGCTACCTCCAGCGCCTGTTGCCCCGCAAGGCGCCGCGCGATGCGGATTGGCGCAATCTCGTGCCGGCCGGTTTGTACGTGGCTTGCGGCCAGTTCTTCGACACTCTCCAGTCGGGGCAGCCGGCCGACATGATCCATGATGTGATCCCCGGTCTCCTCGAGCGATCCATACCGGTCGCAATTTATGATACGCCCGAATATATGAAAGATACCGGATCTCCGAGCCGACACGCCGCCGCCGCCGAGGATATTCGCCATGATCGGGTTCATGCCGTCCATCTGTCGGTTCGAAGACCTGCAGTGTTTTTCGATTGCGACGGCGTGCTCAACGAAGATGTCGGCGGCCACGGAGTCATACATCCAGACCAGGTGAAGCTGATCAGTCAAGCCGGCGAAGCGGTGCGGCTCGCGCGTGAGGCCGGCTTCCTTGCGGTTGCCGTGACCAACCGGCCGCAGGTCGCCAAAGGCTTGCTTGATGAGACCGGCCTGGATCATGTTCTTGGTCGCCTCGAGGCCGAGCTTGCCGAAGACGGCGGCGTTCTGGACCGAATCTATTTTTGCCCGCACCACCCGGACAAAGGATTTCCAAACGAAGTCACCGCGCTCAAGATCGATTGCGCTTGCCGCAAACCGGGGGATCTGATGATCCGCCAGGCGATGGCGGAACTGCCGATCGAAAAATCGAAATCCGTCATCATTGGCGACAGTTTGCGCGACATTGGTGCGGGCCGTAAGGCGGGCATCTGGGCCTATGGCGTGCGGACCGGTTATGGCCTGCGGGATGTGAAGAGCTATCCTGCCGCGGAAACCGAAATCCCACGCGCCGATCTTGTTTTCGACACGGTCTACGACGCCGTTCGCTTTCAATGCGGCTACGAGGAGATCGGGAAAGCTCTGTCCAGAGCGATTGAGGAGCGGCTTTCAGATACAGCGGGTCCGCTGCTCGTCAGCATATGCGGCCGTTCCCGCTCCGGGAAAAGTACCTTTGCGCATGCCGTTCAACGCATCCTCTCGGAAGCAGGGCGCGGGGTGCTGAGGCTGGAACTCGACCGCTGGATACTGCCGGTCGAACATCGTAGCCCTGATATGAATGCGGAAGAGCGCAGCAGGGTTGAACTCTATCCCGAAATCGTCAGCACTCTGCGCCGGTCCGGACGGGTCGAAGCGCCCGGCTATGACGCGGCAAGCCGTGGCCAGTTCAGAGGCACCACCTATGACGCGCGAGATGCCGAGGTCATCCTGCTGGATGGCATCTTTGCCGGGCATGCGTCGATCCGCCAGCAGGTCGATATGGCCGTGTTCGTCGAAGCGTCGCAGCAGACCCTGCTGAACCGCTTTCACACATTCTATGCCTGGAAAGGCCTCACGCCGGTTGCCGCCGAAGGGCTCTGGCAGTCGCGAATTCAGGAAGAGTGGCCGAGGATCGATCTGCAGCGCACATCGGCCGATATCGTCATCAATCTCGAGGAGACAACCCTTTGATCGTTTCATCCGCACCTTTTCGGGTTAGCTTCGCCGGCGGCGGCTCGGACATCGCGTCCTATTACCGCCGGCAAGCCGGAGCGGTCTTGTCCTGCGCGATAGCCAAGTACAGCTTCGTCATCGTGCATAACTATTTCAACGAAAACAAATACCATCTGAAATATACGCGGACAGAGCTTGCCGACACCCTTGAGGAGATCGCGCATCCGCTGCTGCGCGAGGCCTTGCGCATGCATCGGGTCGAGCCGGGCATCGAAGTCGCTTCCGTCGCCGATATTCCCTCCGGAACCGGGCTGGGATCATCCAGCTCCTTTTCCGTGGCGCTGATCAACGCGCTCTACGCCCACAGGTCGCGTTTCGCCTCCAAGGATCAGTTGGCGGAAGAAGCGTGCAGGCTCGAAATCGATATCCTGAAGGAGCCGATCGGCAAACAGGACCAGTACGCAGCCGCGCATGGCGGCTTGAATTTCATCGAATTCAATTCCAACGGCAGCGTCAATGTGCAGCCCGTCGTGCTCAGCGCCGAAAAGATGGCTGAGCTCGAGAGCAATATCCTTCTGTTTTTCACCGGAAGCCAGCGCGACACGCGCTCTGTGCTATCGACGCAGGTGCAGGCCATGGAGACGAACGAAGAAAAGTTCCGGACGGTCGAGCGCATGGTACAGTTGGCCTACGAAATGCGCGACATCCTGATGGCCGGGGATCTCGGCGCCTTCGGCGAAGCGCTGCACCGCGGATGGATGATGAAGCGATCGCTGACGTCGCAGATCACCAATAGCGCCATTGACGAGTTTTATGAGGCGGCACGCGCAGCCGGCGCGATCGGCGGCAAGCTCGCAGGTGCCGGCGGCGGCGGTTTCCTCGTTCTCTATTGCCCCAGAGATCGCCAGGCAAAAGTCCGGCAAGCGCTATCGAAGCTCAAGGAAATCGAGTTTCGTTTTGACTGGAGCGGCGCGCGCATCGCCTTTGCACAATAGAGGACGTGAATGGCACCGCGTCTCATCATCACGGGATCAACCGGCTATATCGGTGCGAGACTTGCAACGCTGGCGCGTGAGCGTGGCTTCGAGGTGGTCGAGCTCGGCCGGCGATCTAGAGCCAAGTGGCGCATCGGAGATGAGCCCGCCGCGTCCGATCTGAAGGGGGCTGCTGCCGTCGTTCATCTCGCGCATTCCTGGGCCACCGGGCCGGAGACGGCCGAGGAAAACAACATCAATATTTCGGGCACCATAAAATTGGCGGAAGCGGCAAAGGTAGCCGGAGTACCACGCTTCGTCTTTGCCTCCTCCACCTCGTCCAGGCAGGAAGCGCTGAACGTTTACGGCCGCACCAAGTACAGAATTGAGCAGCATCTGGCGGCCAGCTTCGCGGCGCCGATCGTTCGGATCGCGCGAATTGGGCTTGTTTACGGCGGCCCGCGCACCGCGATGTACGGTCTGATGGCGAAACTATCGGCCTTAAGTCCGCTTCTGCCGATGATTGGGCTTAGCCGAAAGGTTCAACCCATTCATCTCGATGAAGTCGCCGCGGGCCTGTTGGCGCTGGCGACAGACGAAAGCCAGCTGCCGCAAACATTCGTGCTCGCCCAGGAGAGGCCGATAAGCTTTGCCGCCTGGCTGCGAATTCTTCGCCTCAGCCAGGGCAAAGGGAAGCTGCATTTCATCCCGATCCCCCTCGCTGCGGCCCTGCTTGCCTGTCGTATGACGAAGCTTCTGCCGCTGATCCCGACGGTCGATCCGGAGCGCGTCCTGGGGCTTGCGGGAGCCGCCCCTATGGAAAGTGGGGACAGTCTCAGGCTGCTGAAATTGACCTTGGCTGATCCACTGGTGGTGCTCTCGGCGGAGCTCGGCCAGAAAAGTGGAGAGCCGTCGCAAAGCGAGGCCAAGGCGCTGCTGCACTATCTCGGCTCCCCACCCACCGAAGCGCAGGTGGAGCGCCTCTGCGAAGGGCTTCGGCGCGAAGGACTGGCGCCGCTCGGTCTCTCCCCGACGCTGATCAGGCATCCGCGTCTGCTGGCGCTCTTTGAACCACCCGCCAATCGGACGCAGCATCGCCTCGCAAGAGCCCTTTACCTCGCCGATCTCGCGAGCGAGCCGGAACGGCAGCGGGGCAAAAGGGCCGGTTTCTTCAAGGCGATCCTGACGATATCAAGCGATGTCTTGCTCCTTCCGCTCCGCGCCCTTTTGGCCGGGAGATATCGATGAAAGAGCCCGATGCCGACTTCATCATCATCGGCAGCGGCCCTGCAGGTGTTTCCGCCGCGTTTCCGCTTATAGCGGCCGGCCGCCGCGTTCTGATGCTGGACGCGGGCAATGACGTCGGGTCGCAGGAGGAAAGCCGCAGTGTGCGCATCCTCGGAAGCGATCTCGAATCCATGCGTGCGGACGATGGCAGCTCGCCAAAACTGCAGACGCCGGTGTCGCGCGGGATTCTCGAACGGTTTCGCCGCGATTCCGGCATCGGTGGCGCTGGATTCCTGCCCATTGGCAGCCTCGCCCGCGGCGGCCTCTCCAATATCTGGGGCGCGCAAATCAGCTATCTCGATGCCGAGGACATTGCCGATTGGCCGATAGACATCGCTGCCCTGCAAAAGTCCTACGAGCGCATATCCGAGCGCATCGGGCTCAGCAGGAATTCTGATTACAAGACAAGCGCCGGCGGCGAGCCTGTCCTGCCGCTCGGGGCGACAGCTGCCCATGTTCTTCGTAGACACGAGGTCGCGAAGCCGGCGGACGGCTCGTTTCGGCTTTTCCCCGCCGTCAACGCCATACTTTCCGAGGCGAGGACAGGACGGGCGGCATGCGACCTGCGCGGTGACTGTCTCTATGGTTGTCCGGGCGGCGCCATCTATAACAGCAGGCAGGACCTGCTTCTGTTGCGGAAATCCCCGCATTTTCGCTTGCTCGACAACAAGCGGGCCGTCTCGCTGACACGCAATGCGGGCTGGACGGTCGGAACGGCCGATGGCTCGTCATTTTTCGCGCCGAGGATCATTCTTGCCGCAGGGGTACTTGGAACGGCCGCCCTGCTGGCGGACCATCTTCCGATCGAGGAACAGGGACTGCGCCTCCTGAACAGTCCCACGCTGGCCATTCCTCTGCTCTCCCCCGCGAGGTTGCTGCGTTCGTCGACGCCGACGCACAGTCTGGCGCAGCTCGGATTATCTCTGCGTTACGGCGGCGGCACTTCCGATTATGTGACGGGAGCGATCTATGAAGTCGGCTCCTTGCCGGCACAAAGCTTCATCAACAGGATGCCGCTCGGTCGGAAGGCCGGTCGCGCCGCCTTCGAGACGATCGCCGGAAGCCTCCTCGTCGCCACGATCTATTATCCTGGCGATCAAAGCCGCAGCCATATCCACCGAGACGCAACGATGGGGAAGGGTTTGACCATCCGAGGCGGCTTCGCGGAAGGCTTTGATGTCAGTGCCGAAGCTTTGAAAAAGGCGCTTCGTCGTGAATGGAAACGGTTGGGACTCATTCAGCTGCCGGGCGCATCGCTGGCGGAGCCGGGTGTCGACGCGCATTTCGCCGGCACCTTGCCTATGGGCGCGGCAGGTCCGTTCGGCACCTCCGCAGACGGCGAATTGAACCTCCATCCCGGTCTCCACATCGTCGACGGCTCGATCATTCCGGATCTGTCATCGAAATATATCACGATGACGATCATGGCCAATGCCGATCGCATCGCCCATCGACTTGCCGAAACAGACGCAAAGCCGGCACTCTGAATCCATTCGGCTCTTCAGGCTCTCAGCTGTGGCAACGTATCTCCGGCCAATGATAGAAGCGGCTCGTAATCGGCTTCGGAAAGCACCGAAATATCAACGAGACCCAGAGCCGCACGCATGGCGGCCAGCGACGGCTCCTCGATGGCGGCACGCAGTGCGTTTCGCAGGAGCTGGACCCTTTCGTCCGGTGCATTGCCCGAAGTGATGAACGGCAGGCCGGGGCCTTTGGGAGTTTCGGCGATGATGCGAACCCGCTTCAGATCGCCGGGGTCGAAACGGCCGATATTGGCATAGGTGATGCAATCGATGGCCGCGCTGTCTGCCCGGCCTGCAGCCACGGCGGCAATGCTGCCGCCGTGGCTGCCGGTTTCGATGATCCGGCCAATGAAGCGGCCGCCCCGGGCAAGCGGAGCGACGGCGGCGCGAAACAGATTGCTGCCGGAATTGCTGTCGGGGCTGTTGATCGCGGCGGTGGTACCGCGCAAATCCTCCAGCGACCGAAGCGCCGAATCCTTGCGGACTATGATGAAGCTTCGCATCAGCGCGCCGTCGCAGCCCGGATGACCGTATATGGGCGTCGCCACCAGGCGTACCCTGCCACGCAGGCGCGTGGCAAAGGGATAACCGCATGTCTGGGACAGGAGCAGATCCGGCCGCAGCCAGGCCTCGTCATAGCCAACCGTCCGGTCAAGCTTTTCCGGCACATCCTGAAGGCCGGCCTTCGAGAGATAGTTTCGGAGGAACGACCACAGGTCGGCCGTCGCATACGCGAGCGGCTCTGATGTGACATACATGGCGATGCTGACGAGCCCCGTTCCGGTGCTTTCCGCGGGAAGCGCAAGCATCGACCCGCTCAGGCAATGCCGCCGAGGCACACATATTTGAGTTCGGTATATTCGTCCAAACCGTGGCTCGACCCTTCGCGGCCGAGACCCGACATCTTGACGCCGCCGAACGGCGCTTCCGCCGTCGAGACGAGACCGGTATTGACGCCGACCATCCCATATTCCAGCGCTTCGGCGACGCGAAACACCCGCGACAGGTCACGCGCGTAAAAATAGGAAGCCAAGCCGAACTCGGTATCGTTCGCCTGCGCGATGACATCCTGCTCGTCGCGGAAACGGAAAAGCGGGGCAAGCGGCCCGAAGGTTTCCTCGCGCGCGACCTGCATGCCGGCATCGACATCGCGCAGGATCGTCGGTTCGAAGAAGTGACCGCCGAGCGCGTGGCGCTTGCCTCCCGAAACGATGCCGGCACCCTTTGCAACGGCGTCCTGAATATGGCTTTCGACCTTTGCGACGGCGTTGTCGTCGATGAGGGGGCCAAGCACGACGTCACGTTCCAGACCGTTACCGACCTTCAATGCCGAAACGGCCGCAGCCAGCTTAGTGGCAAATGCCTCATAAACGCCGTCCTGGACGTAAAGCCGGTTGGCGCAGACGCAGGTCTGGCCGTTGTTGCGGAACTTGGCTATGATCGCGCCTTCGACCGCAGCATCGAGATCGGCATCATCGAAGACGATGAAGGGGGCATTGCCGCCGAGTTCGAGACCGAGTTTCTTGATCGTCGGCGCGCATTGCCGGTAAAGCAGCTCGCCCGTCCGAGTGGAGCCGGTGAATGTCAGGACACGGACGTCGCGGCTCGCGGTCAGCGCTCCGCCGATTGCGGCGGCATCTCCCGTGACGATGTTGAGCAGCCCCGCCGGCAGGCCGGCGCGCTCTGCGAGAACGGCAATCGCGATTGCGGAGAATGGTGTCTGCAGCGCCGGTTTGAGGACGACGGCGCAGCCGGCGGCAAGCGCAGGGCCGATCTTGCGGGTGATCATCGCGTTCGGGAAATTCCAGGGCGTGATCGCCGCCACGACGCCGGCCGGCTGGCGCAGGACGAGGATGCGTTTGTCCGGCTGATGCCCCGGTATGGTCTCGCCGTTGATGCGTCTTGCCTCTTCGGCAAACCATTCGATGAAACTCGCACCATAGGTGATTTCCCCTTTGGCCTCAGTGAGCGGCTTTCCCTGCTCCATCGTCAGGATCATCGCCAAATCGTCGCGGTTTTCGATCATCAGACGATGCCAGGCCTTGAGGACAGCGGCGCGTTCGCCGGCGGTCTTCTTCGCCCAGAGCTTCTGGGCGACGACGGCGGCGGCGATGGCGTCTTCCGTTTCCGCCGCACCGAGATCAGGGACCGCGCCCAGCACCTCACCTGTCGCCGGATTGCGGACCATGGCCGCCCGGCGCCCTTCTGCTTCGATCCAGCGATCGGCGATGGGGCAGGCCTGACGGAACAGCGAGGGATCATTGAGCTTCATGGAACAACTTTCAGCAGAATACGTGAGCGGCGCCGGGATCGAAATCCAGATGGACTATATCTCCACGATTGAGCCCGGCAATAGCCTCATGACCGAACGGCAAACGAACCGAAAGCGCCTCGCCTGTCGCCGTCTCTGTGGAGACGTGGATATTGTTGCCGAGAAAGGTAATGTCGCTGATGGTTGCGGCAAGACCTGCGCCGGCGGCTCTTGCGCGCGACAGCCGAATGCGCTCCGGTCTCAGCATCAGCGCCGCCCTTGCGCCGGAGGTGCCTTTGCCATGCACCGGGATTTGATTGAAGATGCTTCCGCCTCCGAGCGCGATGGTGGCCTGTCCATCGGAGGAGGACACCAGGTCGCATGAAATGAAGTCGCTATCGCCGATGAATTCGGCGACGAAGCGGGTCTTGGGATTGGCGTAAAGTTCGGGGCCAGTCCCGATCTGGTCGATGACGCCCTTCGAAAAGACCGCGATGCGGTCAGAAAGCCGCAGCGCCTCTTCCTGGTCGTGCGTGACATAGAGGATCGTCACTTCGGTCTGCTGGTGGATGCGGCGGATCTCGTGCTGGATTTCCTCGCGCAGCTTCTTGTCGAGCGCCGACAGCGGCTCGTCCATCAGCAGCACTGGCGGATCATAGGCAAGTGCCCTGGCAAGGGCGACACGCTGCTGCTGGCCGCCGGACATTTGCGCGGGCTTGCGATCCTCGAAACCTTCGAGCCTGACGAGACGCAGCATCTCCTTTACCTTGCTATCGATCTCGCCCTTCGACCTGCGCCGGACTTTCAGCGGAAATGCGATGTTCTCACCCACCGTCAGATGCGGAAACAGGGTGTAGCGCTGGAACACCATGCCGATGTTGCGCTTGTGCGACGGCGTGGCGAGCAGGGTCTTGCCCTCGAGCGTAATGTCGCCCTTGGTCGGGTTTTCGAAGCCCGCCAGGATGTAGAGCGTCGTGCTCTTGCCGGATCCGGACGGTCCGAGAAAGGTCAGGAACTCGCCACGCCGGACATCGAGATTGACGTTGTGCACGGCGACGACGGGGCCGTATTCCTTGCGTATGCCGCGGATCTGAAGGAATGGTTCGTTCATTGTTTCAGTACCTTACGCACGACGGCAACCAGTGCCATCAAGATGATCGTCAAGAGGATGAGAAGGGTCGAGGCTGCTGCGACGACGGGTGTCAGATCCTGCCGCAGCGTCGCCCAGACCTTCACAGGCAGTGTCTGCAGGGTCGGACTGGACATGAAGATCGCCACCACCACCTCGTCCCAGGATGTCAGGAACGAGAAGACGGCCGCCGAAAACAGCCCGTGGCTGATGGCCGGAAGCGTGACCCTGATTTTTGCCTCCAGAGGCGAAGCGCCGCAGAGTACCGCCGCATCCTCGATCGACTTGTCAAAACCCTCGAGCGCACTCGATATCGACAGGATCGAGAAGGGTAGCGCCAGCACGAGGTGCGAAATGACAAAGCCCGTCAAGGTGCCGCCAAGGCCGATCCTCAAGAAGAAGGCGTAGAGAGCAACAGCGAGAACCACGACCGGAAGGATCATCGGCGTGAGGAACAGCGCCTTCAGCGCATCGCGGAACAGGAATGAACCACGCACCAGCCCGAAGGACGTCACCAGCCCGAGCAGCACCGACAGGATCGTGACGATGACCGCGATCTTGAAGCTTGTCAAAGCCGATTCCAGCCAGCGCGGATCGGCGAAGAGTTCGCTATACCACTGAAATGTCCAGCCCGGCGGCGGAAAGATCAACCATTGCGAGGAGCCGAAGGACAGGGCGGCGATAAAGACGATCGGCAACAGCAGGAAGGCTGCAGTCAGAAGCGTGATCGCCAGGAGGAGATATTTCCACCAGCCGAGGCGGTCGAAATTGAGCAACATATCAACGCCCTCCCGGGTTCTGGCTGCCGAAGAACCGCAGCTGCACGGCATAGAGCGACAGTGTCACCACGAGGAGCACCAGCGCCGCCGCACCGCCCATTCCCCAGTTGACCAGCGACTGCACGAACTGCGCGATCAGTTCTGCGAGCATCATGTTGGCGGTACCGCCGAGAAGCGAAGGCGTAACGAAATAGCCGAGCGACATCACGAAAACCATGAGGGCGCCGGCCGCCATGCCGGGCATGGCGAGGGGCAAGAGAACGCGGGTCAGGCACTGCCAGCGGTTGGCGCCGCAAAGGGCGGCTGCCTGCAGGGTCGACGGATCGATTTTCTTGATCACCCCGTAGAGCGGCAGGATAATGAAAGGCAGCATGATATAGGTCATGCCGATCGTGACGCCTGTGAGATTGTTGACGAGCGCGAGCGGCTGGTCGATCAGGCCCATTCCCATCAGCATCTTGTTAATCAGCCCCGTCCGCTGCAACAGAACCATCCAGGCATAGGTGCGGGCCAGCAGATTGGTCCACATCGACAAGAGCAGGATCGCAAAGATCACCGACGTCAGCCGACCGGGCATGATCGCCAGCGCCCAGGCGACGGGAAAACCGATCAAAAGCGAAATCACCGTGACGAAACCGGAGACGATGAACGTATTTGCGAAAATCTTGAGATAGGTCGCCGACCCGATCAGTTGCGCATAATTGCCAAGACCCGGGACGGGTTCCAATACGCTTCGCAGCAGCAGGACCACCACCGGAACGACGAAAAAGATTCCCACGAAGGCCAGAGCCGGAACGACCCCGCCAAAACCTGTTGCCCTGCGCGCCTTCGGCAGAGGCGTGATTGCGCCAGAGGCATCGCTATACGTCGTCATGACAGTCCTTCCCACCCGTCAGTTTCCGCTGGCGGCGAGGTCCGATGACCGGCGCCGACGCTGCGGGAGCACGGCGAACAATCGCCGTGCCCTTTGCTATGCCATTCCAGCTTATTTCGCCTGCCAGGCGTACCACTTCTCGCCGATGGCATCGCGATTGTCGGCCCAGTAATTCATATCGGCATTGACCTGGCTTGCCGTCTGTTGGTCCGGCAGGGTCTTGGCGGTTTCCGGATCCATCAGCTTGGCCGACTCGACATTGATCGGCGCATATCCCGTGGCCTTTGCAAGGGCAGCCTGCGGTTCGGCGGAGGTCGCCAGCGCGATGAATTTCATCGCAGCCTCGGCATTCGGCGCGCCCTTCGGCACGACGAGCGCATCCGCAGCGGTGATGTTCTGCTCCCAGGAGGTCTCCACCTTGATGCCGGTCGCCGCAAGCGCCGTCATGCGGCCGTTCCAGACGCTGCCGAAGGGCGCCTCCGCGGAGGCCAGGAGCTGCTGCGACTGCGCGCCGCCCGACCACCAGATGATATCGGACTTGATCGTATCCAGCTTCTTGAAGGCGCGGTCGAGATCGAGCGGATAAAGCTTGTCCGCAGGCACGCCGTCGGCAAGCAGCGCCGCCTCGATCACACCGGGAGCCGACCATTTGTAGAATGTGCGTTTTCCCGGAAACTTCGCCGTGTCGAACAGGTCGGCCCATGTCTTTGGGCAAGCTTTGACGGCGTCGGCATTGCAGCCGATCACGAAGGAATAGTAGAAGCTGCCGACCGAATAATCGGTGACGAAACGCGGATCGAGCTTGGACTTGTCGATGACGGAGAAGTCGAGCTTCTCGAGCTGGCCGTTCTTGCCGGCCTGAGCGGCGTAATCACCTTCGACGTCGACGACATCCCAGTTGACTTCGCCGGCCTCGACCATCGCCTTGAGCTTGCCGTAATCCGTCGGCCCGTCCTGCACGACGGTGATGCCCGTCTTCTCGGTGAAGGGACTTGCCCATGCAGCCTTCTGCGCATCCTGGGTTGTTCCTCCCCAGCTCGAGAAGACCAGGCTGTCGGCCCTGGCCGGGGCGGAGACCGCCACGAATGCGGCAACCGCCGCGAAAGCAAATGCTGTTTTCATGTTCCCTTATCCTTGTTCTGGTTTGTCCTACGGGTATGCCTTATGCCGTCAGTGCGCCTCGCCCCTGGGAGAAAAGCTTGCTGGCTTCATAATCTTGTTTTCCGCCACCTCGATGAGATCGCGGATCTTGGGCAGGAAGGCCTGCCAGCGGGGATCGGCCAGAAGCCGTTGGCGTCTCGCCTCCCGGTCGTCCAGGCTCGCAAAGGCCCAGATGTGAACGATTTCGTTGATCGTCCCGATCTCCGAAAAGAAGTAGCCGACCAGCGTGCCGAGATGGCTCTTCTGGATCTCGATCCCCTCTTCCTCGACGACATTGAGGTAGTGCGGGATCGCGCCGTTCTTCAGCCGATAAGTGCGGATTTCGTAAAACATCGGCGCTACCTCATCACGAAAGGATCGGGGATCGGATCGTCCGACGTCCTGAGCCAGATCGTCTTGGTGCGGGTATAGTCGAGCGCTGCGGCCATGCCGCCTTCCCTACCATGGCCGGACAGGCCGAAGCCGCCGAAGGGTGCGATCGGCGATACGGCGCGGTAGGTGTTGACCCAGACGATGCCCGCGCGGATGCCCTTCATCAGCCGGTGCGCCCGGGTCAGGTTCTGGGTGAAGAGGCCTGAGGCCAGGCCGTAGCGGGTGTCGTTGGCAAGCCGCAGCGCCTCGGCCTCGGTGTCGAACGAGACGACCGACAGAACCGGGCCGAAGAATTCCTCGATCAGCGAGGGCGAAGCGACATCATCGCAATCGAGGATCGTCGGCAGGAAGTAAAAGCCTTCACCATCGATCTTGCGTCCGCCGGTAACGAGACGGGCGCCGCTTTCGATCGACTTGGTAACGAGCGCACCGATATTGTCCTGCTGGCGCTTGGTGGCAAGCGGGCCGACCTCGGTTGTCATGTCGAGCGGCGCGCCGATCCGGATCACTTCGGCCTTTTCCCGCAGCAGGGCGACGAATTTGTCCTTGACGCTGCGTTCGACGATCAGGCGCGATCCGGCAACGCAGCTTTGACCCGTTGCTGCGAAGATGCCGGCGACCTGAGCGTTGGCGGCACTTTCGAGGTCCGCATCGGCAAAGACGATGAAGGGCGACTTACCGCCGAGTTCGAGCGAGGTGGAAGCGAGATTTTCGGCCGAATTGCGAACGACGTGCCTCGCGGTCTCGGGACCGCCGGTGAAGGCGACGTGAGCGACCTTCGGATGACGGCCGAGCGCCGCACCGCAGGAGGCGCCGAAACCGGTGATGATGTTGACGACGCCGGCGGGAAAGCCAGCTTCGTGCACGAGACGCGCAAATTCGAGAAGCGGCGCCGGCCCGTCTTCCGAAGCCTTCACCACCATCGTGCAGCCAGCCGCGAGCGCCGGGCCGATCTTGACCGCCGACAGGAAGAGCTGGCTGTTCCATGGCACGACCATGGCGACGACGCCGATCGGCTCACGGCGAAGCCAGACATCCATGTCAGGCTTGTCGATCGGCAGGTAGGAGCCTTCGATCTTGTCCGATATGCCGGCATAGTAGCGGTAATATTCGGCGACATAGGCGATCTGCGCCGATGTTTCGCGGATGATCTTGCCGGTGTCGCGGGTCTCCAATCCGGCAAGGACCTGCGCGTTGGCGGCAACGAGGTCGGCGAGTTTATAGAGCAACTTGCCGCGCTGCGTGGCCGTCATCTTCGACCAGGGGCCTTCGTAGAGCGCCCTCTCAGCAGCGTTCACGGCCCGATCGACATCACCCTCGCGCGCTTCGGGCATTTCAGCCCAGACCGCGCCGGTGGCCGGATCGATGCTCGGATAGGAGGCTTCGCCATCCGAGAATTCGCCGTCGATGTAATGCTGGAAACGCCGCATGGTCCTACTCCTGAAATGCCGGCATGACCTCGGCGATGAAGCGTTCGAGCGACGCCTTCTTGCGCTCGAAACTCATGCCGGTGTCGATCCAGAAGGAATATTCGTCGTAGCCGAGGGCTTCATAGGCCTTGAGCCTGCTGATGACGGTCTCGGCGTCGCCGACGACATTGTTGGTGCGCATGACCTGATCCGACAGCATGGCGTTCGCTCGGATCTGCTCGTCCGGGATCCGTTCGATCAGGCCTTGGGTCACCGGCTTCTCATTCTTGAACCAGGCGAAGAAGTAGTTGTAATAAACGCTGAGCTCATGGGCCGCCCGGGCGACGTCTTCTTCCGACGAGCCGACATAGGTGTGGCGCAGCAGCATGATCTTCGGCCGCTCGACATCAGGGTTCTTGGCGCAGGCATCGTTGAAGCGGTCCATCAGTGACTGGACCTCGTCGTCGCCCTGCCAGAGCGGCGTAACCTGAACGTTGCAGCCGTTGGCGACGGCAAATTCGTGCGAATTCGGATCGCGCGCCGCCACCCAGATGGGCGGGTTCGGCTGCTGCAGCGGCTTCGGCGCAGAGGTGGTCGCGGGAAACTTGAAGAACTCCCCGTCATGGGCGTAGTCGCCCTTCCAGATGCCCTTGACTGCCGGGATGAGCTCGCGCATGCGCTGGCCGGCGCCCCAGGCGTCGAGACCCGGCAGCAGCCGTTCATATTCGAAGGAATAGGCGCCGCGCGCAATCCCGATATCGAGCCTGCCGTCGCAGATGATGTCGGTCATGGCAGCTTCGCCGGCAAGCTTGATCGGATGCCAGAAGGGGGCGATCACCGTCCCAGTGCCGAGCCTTGCCCGTGACGTGCGGCGGGCAAGATCGGCGATGGTCACGAAGGGGTTGGGTGCGATGGTGAAATCCATGCCATGGTGTTCGCCCGTCCAGATCGCATGCATGCCGCCCTTATCGGCGATCTCGCAGAGCGCGACGAATTCGTCGTAGAGGCTCTTATGGCTCTGGCTGGCGTCGAGCCGTTCCATATGGACGAAGAGGGAGAACTTCATGCTTTTGCGCCCTTGGCTGGAATGGGATGAACTTTGCCGCCGGTCTCGTCGCCGAAATAGACGCCGAAATTGCCGATCGAGCTTTCCATCGCGAAACGGTTGACGATATCGGCGGTCGAACTGGTCTTGAATTGCGCGCCCGATAGAGCGTCGGGTTTCACGAACCGGCCGCTCGCCGGCTCCCCATCGCCTGCGACAGCGTGGTAGACGATGTGCTGCTTGCCATCGCTCTTGCCCTCGTAAACCGAGTAGAGAAAGCCGATGCTGACCTTCAGCCCGGTGAGCGCCTCCAGATATTTTTCCAGCGCCTCGGTCGGGTTGCCGTCATGGGCGTCGATGCTCGGGAGAGCGAGCACCTCGTCACCGAGCAGCAGAACCTCGCCGCGGCGTTCGACGACCGCCGCAAGTTCGATATTGCCTTCGGCCGCCGCCGAAACCGCCTTGCTTGCGAGCGTCGGCGTAAAATAGCCGCCACGCGCATAGCCGAGACCATTGCGGCCGCTATTGTCGAAGGATTCGATGCGTCCCATCAGGATGACGTGGTCGCCGGCCTCGATGACCTCTTCCATGGCGCATTCGAACCAGGCGGCGACGTTCGAGAATACGGGGCAGCCTGCCGACCCCTTGGCCCATTCGACTGCCGCAAATCGGTCTTCAACGGGGCGCGCGAAGGTATTCGACACGTCCTTCTGCGTTTCCGACAGCACGTTGATCGCGAAATGCTGCGCGCCGGTCATAGTCGCGAAATTGCGCGAGGTCTTGGCAAGGCAAACGAGGAGCAGCGGCGGGTTGAGGGAGACCGAGGTGAAGGAATTCGCGGTGAAGCCGATCGGGTTCCCCTCCCCGTCGCAAGCGGTGACGACGGTTACGCCTGTGGGAAAAGCGCCGAATGCGTCGCGCAATGCCCTTGGATCGACTGTCTGGATTGTCATCGTTCATCCTCCCCGAACGACAGCCACTCGACGAGCAGCGAATTGACGATGTCAGGCGCGGTCAGGTTCACCATGTGACGATGACCTTCGACGATGCGGGCCCAGCCCTTCGGCGCGAGCGCCGCCATCTGCGTTGCCATCAGCGGCGTCGAGTTGGGATCATCCGATCCCGTCAGGAACAGGGCCGGGCCGCGGACGTCCTTCCAGCGATCGGCGTAGGTTTCGTCGCCTCCGGCGAAGGCGGCGTAAGCGACGGCATAGCCTTCCGGATCGACGAGGTTCAGCCATTCCCGTGTCAATTCACGCGCAACGAGGCTGTCCGGGTCGTCGCCGAACCAGCGAGCCAGAGGGCCTTCCTTGTCGACGCCCGTCGCCGGAATGGCGGCAGCCCGCGCAAGGACGGCAGCCTTTGCTTCCGGATCGCGCCGGTAGACGCCGTTGAGATATGCGACACGGCTGATCCGTTCGCCGAAGGTCGCCGCCGCCCCGCCGGAGACCAGCGCCCCCATGGAATGTCCGGCGACATTCGTTGTTTCGATCGCCATCTCGTCGAGAAAGCGCCCGAACCAGGCGACGAACTCCTCTAGGCGGCTGCCCGCCGGCAGCTTCGCGCTCGCGCCGTGTCCCGGCATATCGACGGCGATGACGCGATGGCCGGCCGACAGAAAGGCGATCTGCGGAGCCCAGGCCTCGAGCCGCATGCCGACGCCATGGATCAGAACCAGTGGTTCGCCGCTACCGGCCTCGTGATAGGCCGTTCCGCTTGCCGTCCTCTTTCGGGGCAAGGCACCGGCGGCGCTCGTTGCTGCAGCGGCGTCTTTGCTCGATCCGGCTGTCAGCATCTCAGAGCGCTCCCTCAAACGCCCGCAGGATTGGCAACGTCCTGCCCCAGGTCTTTCAGATCCTGGTAGCGGTCGCCAATGCGGTGATGCGGACGTCCGCCGACCGAAGCACCGAGAGCCACGACAATCTCGTCGGCGGCAGGCGCGTCTGGAATCGAAGTCTGGATGGTCAGATAGTGCGAGCGGCGGCCTTCGTCATTCTTGTCCATCAGCGGGATCATGATCGGCGCATTGGCAGGACCGCGTGTGTTGCAGAAGGCGAGATAGGATTTGGCGCCGACGGCCTGGCGATAGAAGTTGCCGAAGCGTAGCGTGTGGATGAGCGCGGACGCATGTTCGATCTCGCCGTCCAGGCCGACGACGGCGGACTTTCCATAAGCTTCGACAGCATCGCCCGATCCGACGGCATCGATGATCATCTTGGTCAGCAATTCGCCGAGCACCGGCGCGCCCGCGTGAATCTCGGGCTTGAGGTCTTCAACGAAGCCCTGCCCTGCCCAGGGGTTTTTCACGACAGCGTAGGCGGAGAACAGCTTCAATGGCACGGCCACAGCCTTGCCGCCTTCGATCAGCGTCGTTTCGATCTGCAGTCCCGTCTTGCGAATTTGAATAGCCATCGAAAACCTCATTTCTTAGTTTCGTATTATGGTATACCATAATATACGGCTGTCAAGTTCGTTCCCGCGATTGATATGGATTTACGCGAGACGTTAAGAATATCGCTTAAATAACAGATACTTATAGGAATCTTCCAACGAATACGGACTTGAAGACAATCTCCGCAGGTTCGCGATCAGCCCGGAATTCAGCCTGATGTATTATTTATTATGGCATACCATCACATTGAGCAAACTTGAGTGTCAAGCCGGTAATCTGGATTCTTGCCGGAGAACGTCAAAGCCGACCTGCTCGCACGCCTTGCAGCTTCACAAGGGGCGCGCAACCTTTGAAGCACGTTGCCATTTTCGACATCCAGAGAAGGTCGCCGGTTTGGCACGCGATGTCGGACCTGTTCGTCGACACCGGCTTGCAGGCAAGGGATTATCGCCGGATCGCCGAGGTGCTCCCCATCTCCGGATACTCCCTTGCGGAGCTCCGATCCATCCTGAAGGACGAGATGGCCCCCGGTCCGTGGCAGGAGAATGGGCGGGTTGGAACGAGAACGATGTCCAAACCATAATTCTCAAATCGCTGGCACGGCGATTCATTCCCCTTGTGTCATGGCTGAAACGGTTAGTGCATCGACGCCATATCGAGCGAGAGTGGGAAAAGATCGAGCCGCTCCTCGCTCGGGATGACATCTCTCTCTATCCGCAGCAGTCTCCGCCTATTCGGCAGGCTGCTTGGCCGACAGCACGGCTTCGGCGATCGCGCTGGCGGCAGCGACGTGATCCATCGCCGCCTGACGGGCACCCTCGCCGTCGCCGCGGCGGATGGCGTCAACGATCTTCGACATCTGCGCCGGTCCCTCGATGCCGCGTCTTTCGGTCTTGATCGTCATCGAGCGCAAGTGGTTTATGCGCACGGTGAGAAGGTTGACGACGCCCCAGGCGACGTGCCTGTCGACCATCGTGAATAGCGTCTGGTAGAACGAGGAGGTGTTCGCCAGCACGCCCGCCATATCGTTGTCGCGATAGCTGTTGCGTATTTCGTTCAGGGATTCTTCCAGCGCGGCAACGATCTCGGGGCTGCTGTGCTCCGCGCAGAGCCGCGCCGCCATGCCCTCGAGAGCCCCGCGGATCTCGTAGATCTGCTTGGCTTCCTCGATGTCGAGTTGGGCGACGATCGGTCCCTTGTTCGGCAGATTGGCGACGAGCCCTTCCGATTCCAGATGCCTCAGAACCTCGCGCACAACAGTCCGGCTGACGCCGAGCTGGGCGCAGAGATCACGTTCGACCAGCCGATCTCCTGGACGAAAATAGCCGTTCACGATGGCTTCGCGGACCTTGTCGAGCGCCAATTCCCGCAATGTCTTTGCAGGACGCTCGACCCTGATTGCTGCGTCCTTCAGAGCGCCGCTCATTCTGCACCTCAGTGTTGACCGGCTTCACACGCTGTCGCAGCCGAATTCGAAATCGTATTATGGCGTACCACGCACTGTAACTGTCGGCGGCCGGCAATTCAACAAGCACCGAACCGACCTCTGGGGATAGCCGGTCTATGCCTCGGCCGCCGGCCGCTGCGCGACGATCTCTTCGACCACGTCCTTGGCTTGCACCCGAATGTCGGGGACGGCCGTAATTTCCCAGAATTGTCCCGCCGTCAAGGCGCCCACCGCAAACAGCCGGACAGGCGAGATCCGGGATGACCCTATGACCTCGGAAGCGGCATCCACCTGAATGCCGAGGCCGAGAGGATCGGCGGCGATCAGCTGAGACCGGCTCATTTCCTTCAGAAGCGGTGAATGGCTGATCCCGGCGCGCTCCATTCCCGTGCAGTTGATTAGCCAATCCGCCTTGATTGCGGCGAGATCGCGCGTCGCTCTGATCCTGTATTCGGCAACCAGCCTACCCGCCTCGGCCTCGAGCGATTTCAGGAAGCCGGCGTGGAATCGAACGGTTCCCTCCGAGACAAGTTGGTCGAACCTGTCGAACACGTCAGGCGCGACGCGGTGTCGGTGGATGTTCCACCAGGGAAGCGCATGCCTGAGAAAACGAGCCCGCTCTTTGCCGGAAAGCCGTTGCCAGAGAGCTTGCGTTTGGGGCCTCAGACCGTCCATCACGCTCCGCCAGTCGTCGACCGACCTGGCCTTTTCCCGCAAGCTCTTCAAGATGCCGCTGATTGTACCGGGCAGCGCCTCGACGTCTATCGGCAGAGGTGCGGGCGGTTTTCTCGCATGCCCGCGCGGCGCAAGCCCGCGGCGCGAAAGCACGTCGATCCTGCCTCTATGGCCGTGAGCACGCAGAGCCAGAACCTGATCGATCATCGTCAGGCCGGAACCGAGGATGCAGACCGTATCGGACGATGCGACGCGTCCCAGCCAGGAGAGCCGCCACGGGTTCTCGACGATCCGCGAACGCACCGGCAGCGGCACGCCAGCCGGATCGATCGGCAGATTGGCGTTGCCGACGCCAAGGCAGAGCACCACGTTCCTGCCGGCAATCTCGTCGCCATTGCCGAGATGAAAGGCCAGGGTGCTGTTGTAACGTTCCACGCATCCCGCCGCCTTGGCCCGGATGAAATCAACCCGACAGCGGCTGTCCCGCTTTCGAAGCAGCTGCGCGAGCGTATCCCTGACATACAGGCCGTAATCGCTGCGCGAGGCGAAATCGCCGGCCTGCAGCCTCCGTCCGCGATTTTTCAACCAGTCGACAAAGTCGTCGGGCTGATGCGGCATCAGGCTCATCCGGCCCGCGGGCACGTTGAGACGATGGAGATAGAGTTCCGTCCGGTACGCCGTCCCGCGGCCGAAGCCGGGATCGTCGCCAACGACGGCAACCGTCGCCGAAGCGGGAAGCTGCTCGATGAGATTGCAGGTTACGGCTATCGCCGAAAAACCGGAACCGACCACGATAACATCGTATATCAATGCATTCTCCCTGAGGGTCCACACCTTGGCTCCCGCCGCTCACCCCGTCGCCGGGGCCGCGTTAGCGGTAGAATCACGAAAACAAATGTCTCTATTGTCTATAAATATAGTTTGTTATTTCTCCCGCTAGCCCATTCTCAACCATTACCCTTTTGAGGGTGAGATCAAGGGCCGGATGTGGCCCTGAACAAAGGGGCTCAAGATGAATTTCAGAAATTTGATTGCCGCGATCGTCGTCGGCGTCGGCACTCTTGCAACGGCTGTCGTCGCCGAGGCGGCGGATAAAAAGGTCGTCGTCGGCTATCAAACCGATGCCCTGCCGTCTTCGGTCGCGATCGCCAATGGCGAATTTGCCAAGACGACGGGATATGAGATCGACTTCCGCAGGTTCAATTCGGGCGCTGAGATCTTTGCGGCCATCGCCTCGGGCGATGTTCAGGTCGGCTATGTCGGTTCCAGCCCGTTTGCGGCTGCGGTGTCTCGCGGGCTGGAGGTCAAGGCCTTCTACCTCGCCTCCATCTCGGGCATCGACGAGGCTCTCGTCGTGCGCAACGGTTCCGGCATCGAAAGCGTTAACGACTTGAAGGGCAAGAAGCTTGCCGCTGCACCTGTTTCCACGGACCACTATCAGCTCCTGGCGCTGATCAAATCGCTGGGCCTGACCGAGAAAGACGTTCAGGTCTTCGCCATCCCGCAGCCCGAGATCGTCGCGAGTTATAACCGCGGCGATATCGACGGCGGTTTCGTCTGGGATCCGGCCCTAACCGAATTGAAGAAGAACGGAAAGGTGCTCGTCACCTCCAAGGATGTGGCGGACAAGGGAGCCCCGACATTCTCGGCCTGGGTTGCGACCTCGAAATTTGCCGCCGACAACCCTCAATTCCTGAAGGGCTTCGCCTCGGTCATCAACAAATACTACGCCTCCTTCGCATCTGATAAAGCTGCCTGGGGTCCCGACAGCGACAATGCAAAGTCGCTCTCCAAGCTTCTCGGCGGAACGCCGGAACAGCAGGCATCGGCCCTGAAGAACCTGACGCTTCTGACGCCTGACGTGCAGGCATCCGACGCCTGGCTCGGCGGCGGCGAAAAGGCAGGCGCCGGCAAGATCCTCAAGGACACCGCTTCGTTCCTGAAGGAACAGGGCAAGGTCTCCGATGTGCTGGCAAATTACGGCGCCTTCGTCACCGCAGACGCACTCACCGGCGTCAGCAACTGACCCTCCCCGACCCTGGCGCGGTACGCGCCAGGGTCAAACCTGCGAGCGGCACCATGCTTAAAGTCGACCACGCCAGCGTTTTCTTCTCAGCCCGCGACGGACGCACCGTTCACGCGCTCGATCGCGTCTCCTTCGATATTCCCGACCGGGGCTTCGTGGTTGCGCTCGGGGCGTCCGGATGCGGCAAATCAACTCTTCTCAACGCGATTGCCGGCTTTCTCCCGATTTCCGATGGCCGGATCACGCTCGACGGCCGCGCCGTTGAACGGCCGGGCGCCGATCGCGGCGTCGTTTTTCAGAAGGACTCGCTGCTGCCGTGGAAAACGGTTGCCGACAATGTCGCGCTCGGTTTGAAATTCGCCGGCGTCAACCGGAAGGAGCGACAGGCCCGCGCCCTGGAATTGCTCCGGCTGGTCGGCCTCGATGAATTCGCCGGCGCTTTTCCCTATGAACTGTCGGGCGGCATGCGCCAGCGTGTGGGCATCGCCCGAGCGCTCGCGACAAATCCCGACATTCTGCTGATGGACGAACCGTTCGGCGCGCTCGACAGCCTGACACGCGAGCAGATGCAGGAACTGCTGGTGTCCGTCTGGAACAAGACGGCAAAAAAGGTTTTCTTCATCACGCATTCGATCGAAGAGGCCTTGTTCCTGGGGACGCAGGTGCTCGTGATGTCACCGCGGCCGGGGCGCGTCGTTGCGCGCTTCGATCTCGATTTCGTCCGCCGCTTTGCCGAATCCGGCGACGCCCGCTCGATCAAGGCGTCGCCGCAATTTGCCGAGCTGCGCGAGGAAATCCGCGCCATTCTCCACAGCAGCGAAGATTTGAGGAGTGCGGCATGAGCGATATCGTCCAGGCCCCGATTGGCGCGCAGAGAGAGGACCGTCAGGTCAAGCTGGTGAAAATGGCAAGCTTCGGCGCCGGCGAGAAATCCACCGTGGCCATCAGCATCGCCACCGCCCTGGCGATCCTGCTGCTGTGGTGGTCTGTATCCGCGCTCGGCGTCGTCCCGCACCTGTTCCTGCCGCGTCCCGATGAAGTCCTGACACAGATCGGCGCCATCTATCGCGACGGTTACGCCGGAGCGTCGCTGTCCGAACATGTCTTTGCAAGTCTGTTCCGCATCGTCGTCGCCGCCCTCATCGCCATCTCGGCCGGCATTCCGCTCGGATTGCTCATGGGATTGAACCGCTGGGCGAAAGGCGTGTTCGATGCGCCGATCGAATTCTACTGGCCGCTTCCGCCCCTCTCCTACCTGCCGCTGATGATCATCTGGCTCGGCATCGGCGAAACGTCGAAGATCACGCTGCTGGTGCTGGCGATGTTTGCGCCGATCTGCCTCTCGGCCCAGGCGGGTGTTCGTTCGCTGCCGATCGAGCGCGTCAATGCCGCCCGGTCTCTCGGCGCGAGCCGGCTGCAGCTTTTCATCGATATCGTCCTGCCGTCTGCCCTGCCGGAGATCCTCACCGGCATCCGCATCGCGCTCGGCGTCGGCTGGGGCACGCTGGTTGCGGCCGAGCTGATCGCCTCCACGCGCGGGATCGGTTTCATGATCATGTCGGCGTCGCAGTTTCTGGCGACCGACGTCGTCTTCGTGGGTATCGGCATCATCGCGATCTGCGCCTTCACCTTCTCGGCCGTCATCCGGTTCCTCGAGGCATTCCTCGTCCCCTGGAAAGGCAAGCTCTGACCGAATGGCGGCAGGCAGCCATATTCAATGGCTGCCTGCCGGCCCGTTCAGCCCGTGTATGGCGACGAGTTCGGCTGCGACCAGTTGCTGAAGCCGCCATAAATTGCGGTCCCGAATGCCGCGTTCCTCCAGATGCTTCACGGTCAGATAGAGATATTCGGCGCAGGAGCCCATGTGTCCGAAGGCGCGCGCCAGCACCCGCGCCACCGTCTCCAGCGGCAACTTGCGGGAAACACGCTCGCCCTTGGGACCGGCCCAAAAGACCAGCGCGCGCACGAGCCCATGTGCGGTCACAACCGGAATCCACCGAACTGTCGCAGCGTCTTCGATCGTGCCGACCTCGCGGCGGATCAGCCGGCGAAGCTGGCCAAGCCGATCGTCGTCGGCGAGCCTGAAGACCATGCCGTTACAACGACCGCCTCGATCAAGCGCCATCATCAGACCCGGCTGAGCCTGCGTTCCCCGCCAGCGGGTCATCTCGAGGCAGAAGGAGCGACGCCACCCTCTCGTTGCGCCATGCCGCGCCTCAACGGCATCAAAATCCGGCTTCCATATCAATGATCCGTAGGCGAAAACCCAAAGCGGCGCGCTGCCGGACTCATGGAGGAGACGCTTCGCAAGCACCTCCAACTCTGCCGCGGTCAGCGGCTTTCGATGGGGTTCGGGGCCGACATCGATCTCCGGACGAAGGCTCAGCGATACGAGCTCGTCCGTCAGAGCCATTCTTGATCCGGGCCACGAAACGGTGCCTTCCCGCACCGTCGCCTGCGCATGTTTGCGGATGTCCATCACGTGTCAATGCACCGTAAATCTGGCCGCCTCGGCCTGGCGTCGCTGCAGGCTGCGTATCAGCATCGCGGCTTCCTTCACGATCGCCGAAAATGTCGCATCGTCCGCTTCCGCGATCCTTCCGGTCATGTCCCGGATGATCGTCGTCAAATGGATGATCGAATGGCGATGCTGCCGATCCGACGATCCGATTTCGGCGTCGGCCATGGCAAGCAGCGTCTGCACCAACCGCTCCATGGTTTGCCGGCGCCGCGTTCTCGGATCGGCATTCGGATCTTCGCTCAGGCGTAGAAGGTCGGCGGCGTTGTCGGACATTCCGGCTCCATTCACATCGCGAAAGCCGGTGACATCGAAGCAATATGCCGTCGACCCCGCGGCTGCATCTTCAAGGCCTCCAGCAGCCGGTAACCGTTGCGCCAACGGCCGAAGCCGCTGGCGACGTTGATATGTCCGGCCAGGCCGATATTTCGGGTCTCGGCGTTCCACAGGCGGCCGAACAGGGTCAACCGGTCGACCGGCATGTAGGCATCGTTCATACTGCCGACGACGACGGAAGGAAAAGGCAAAGGCGCCGACGGCATCTCGCCGAACGAGATTTGCCCCGGATGCAGAATTTCCGTGACCGCCAGGTCGCATGGCGCAACAAGCAATGCCCCTTTCACGCGGTGCGCCGTGCTCCGCCCGGCGAGTCGGGCAGCCAGCAGGCATCCGAGACTATGGGCAACCAGATAGGCCTCGCCGGCCTCCTCGAGTGCGCTGTCCAGTCGAAGCAGCCAGCGATCAAGGTTCGGATGGTCCCAAGCGTCCTGGGTAACGCAACGGCTACCCGGCTGGTCCTGCAGCCAGTGCTGTTGCCAATGTCCTTCCGCCGAACCGAACAGGCCGGGAAGAATGAGCACATCACTCATCGAATCAGCCCGATCACCAGCGCGAACAGAAATGTGAATGAGCCCGTTATCGTGCAGATCCCAGCCGCATGCCGGAATCGCGACATAAGGCTTCCCCTCGCTCTCTCCGCAGAGCGCCGGCGGAGGCCAGTCTCAATGACGATTGCCATCATACCACCCCCTCAATACCAAAGGCCGGGCATAGCGCCCCAGTAATGAAGTTCGTATTCGCGTGCAGACTGGTCGCGCTCTTCGTCGCGGATGAGCAATTCGTCTTGAAACTTCCGCGCTGGCTTCAAATCAAGGAGGCGGCTGATCGCGAGCTTCAGCCAGAAGTGAAAATCAAACCTCATGCGAACCTCCTGTCTGAAACTGATGTTCTTGGCGAAAGCACGCCGCATCAAACCGGACTCGTGATGAGCGCTTCTGATGTCATTATCCCGAAACCGCTGCGCACTTTTGGGCGAGCTGCATCAGGAAATCAGCGAATGACGTCGCGCATTAGCGAGAAGATCGCCAAGCGGTGCGGTCGGTCCGTAGAGCATCAGCAGGCGGTTCTCTTCCCGCTTGGCGAGGCGATAGCGCCGGGCGAATTCGAAGACACTCCACATCTGTTCGCCCGCTTCGGGCCTTTCCGCATCGTCCGGCGCCGTCTTTTGAGATCGGAGCATGGCGGCGACTATTCGGCCGCCGCCAGTGCCGGCTTTACTTCGGGGAAGAAAGCCGCCAATTCCCCGACCACTTCGCCGATCCGGTTCGAAAGCGCATCCGAAGAGACCGCGTAGGCGGTAAAATCGCGATCGGAGGCGTAAACGGCAGTCGGCAACGTATGGGCCATGAAGAAGCCGAACAGCGGTCGAAGCTGATGCTCGACCATCAGCGCGTGCCGGTCACCGCCGCCAGTCGCCGTGATGATGATCGGCTTCGCCCGCAGTTCATGCGGGTCGATCAGATCGATGAGGTGCTTGAAATGCCCGGGATAGGAGCCCTTGTAGGTCGGCGAGCCGATGATCAGGGCATCGGCCTGTACGATCTCGTCGAGGACGCGCCTCGCCTGCTCGTCGAGGTCCTTGCGCCATAAGGAACTGCCCAGGGAAGGACCGACATCGTTGAGATCATAGGTCTTGCTGGTAAAGCCGTATCGATCGCTCGCAAGTTCGGCGACATGCCGAACGAGGGCCAGTGTCTTCGAAGGACGATTGAAGCTGCCAGCAATGCCGACGAGTTTGAAACCTGACATCAGTTTTCCTCTCTGTGATTGCTTCAACTATTGTCTACAAAATTGATAGATTAAAGGAATGGGCGTCTCTCCTTGCTCGCCGGGGTGAAAAAATATTCGTCTTCGCCCCGGTTGATTGCTCCTAAGGCCTGTCGCCGCCGAGATGCCGTTCGAGGAAGGGCAAATTGTCCTGTCCCCAATAGAGCTCACCGTCGTAGAGGTAGCTCGGAAAGCCGAAGACGCCGCTGTCGCGGGCATGCACCCGATCCGCCGACCATTTGTTCTGGACATCTTCGTCGGCTTGCCGCCTGAGAAGTGCGGCGCCATCGACACCGGCGGCGTTAACGATCGCTTCGCGCACATCGGGCCGGCCGATATCCTTCGCCTCGCTCCAGAAGGCGTGCTGCAGGGCTCGGGCAACACCGATCCAATCCTGCCCGTCGAGATAGGCCGCAATCACGAAGAGAGATGCCGGCGTGGGATCGCTGAGCTCGGGGCGATGCTCGAGCCTGAGCTCCTTGCCGCGCACGCGCGCCCAGCGTTTGAGGTCCCGCGTCCAGTAGGCACGGCGGATTTCCGGACGGTTGCGCGAGAAGATGCCGCCGTTTTCTTCGACCACCGTCGTCAGAAAGGGCGTAATGACCACGTCGTTCTGGCCCGCCAGTTCGGTAAAGGCGTCGAAGCCGATGTAGGACCAGGGCGAGCCGATCGAAAAGAAGTATTCTACCGTTTTGGTCACTGATGAATGTTCCTCGTAAAGCGATTGTTCTGGCGTCGATGATGGTGATCAAATTAGGAAGCGGCCCGAATTCCGGCTTGCGCTTTCCATCCGAGCGCGGGCGCGACTGCCGTCACGAAGTCGTGGAGAATCTGGCGATATTGCTCGTGCTCGAACTCGTAAGGAAGCTCCAGCCTCAATTCGCGGACCTCGGGCAGGATCGGATCGGAAAAAAGCCGCTCCAATATCTCGTCCGACGTGCCGACGATATCTCGGGCGAACAGGGTGCGCCGCTCGCCCTGCGGCGAGAGCGTCCGCTGATGGCGACCGTCGGCATAATCGCGGTAACGGCGGCGCGTTGCCGCATCGGCGCTGTCGAAAGGCACAATGACGCGGCCGAGCGCGATACGGCGCTCAGTTCCAGAGGCGCGATAGGTTTTGATGAGCCTGGACTGAGCGACGAAGAAATCATCCGTCCCCTCCCCGGTGATCACATTGCCTGTCAACAGATTGAAGCCGTTGCGGCCGGCCCATTCGGCCGAGCGCTGCGACCCGCCGCCATACCAGATGCGGTCGATCAAACCTTTGGCAAAAGGCTGCAGGCGCGGCCGCTGCGGGCCGAATGGCGTCTTGATGAAGGTCTGCTCGTCGCCGAGATAGCTGCCGCGCAGATTGCCGGCGAAGCGCAAAACGCGATCGTGGGAGAAATCGTAGCTCGTCCAGTCCCCGTCGAAGGCGAGTGGGCCAATCAGCTCGGCGTGCAGCGGCCGGCCGGCGCTGACGCCGATGTTCAGCCGCCCGCGCGAGAGGACATCGACCGTGGCGAGGTCTTCGGCCAGCCGATAGGGGCTTTCATAACCGATCGGAATGACCGCCGTTCCGAGTTCGATCCGGCTGGTGCGCTGTGTGGCCGCCGCCAGGAAGGCGCTCGCCGAAGAAATCCCCGGCTCGAGATGCCGCTGGCGGACCCAGGCGCTTTCGAAGCCCAACTCCTCGCCATACTGCAGTTGCTGAAGCGTCTGCTCCAATCCCGACAGGGGATCATCGTCGGGATAGTTGCCGGGGGTGAGGAAACCGATATGGCTGATGGATATATCGCGGCCGCTCATGTCATGCCTTCCGTTCAATATTTCGGCAGGCCGGGCGGATTGGTCTCGGATGCCGGCAAGGCCTCCTCGGAAAGATGCCAGTGGTCGAGGATCTTGGCGTAGGTGCCGTCCTTGATCAGGCCGTTGGTGGCGATGGTCAGCGCGTTCGCCAGCCCGCTTCCCTTGCGGGTGGCGATCGCGACATCGGAACGATCCGGCCAGCCGGCGCTCAGCGTGCCGACCCGTTTGATGTTCTTGTCGCGCGCGGCGATGAAGACGAGCTGGGCGTGCGGCTGGACGATGACATCTGCCCGGCCGGAACGCAGCGCGAGCAGGCTCGCCGCCTCGTCGTCGTAATATTGCAGCTCGATCGGCTTCAAGCCGGCGGAGAGGTCCTCTTCGCTCCACTTCACCAGAATGCGCTCCTGGTTGGTGCCGGCGCCGACGATGATCCTGAGGCCGGCCGCATCCTTCGGCTCCTTGATCGAGCTAATGGGGCTGTCGGATTTCACGAAGATACCGTGCAGGCCCTGGCGATAGGTGGAGAAATCGAACTTCTCCTTGCGCTGCTCGGTTACGCCGACATTGGAGATGACGGCGTCATATTTGCCGGAGGTGAGGCCGAGCGGCCAGTCGATCCAGGCGACTGGGACGATCTCCAGCGTCAGGCCGAGGCTATCGGCGATGGCATAGGCATAGTCGGGATCCGCCCCGACGACGGTCTTGGCGTCGGTGGCATAGATCGCAAGCGGAGGACCGCCGGGGCTCACGGCGATGGTGAACTTGCCTGGCGTGACGAACGTGAAGTCTTTCGGGATCGCAGCGATGGCCGCATCGTTCCTCGCGGCGTGAAGCCTGCCCGGCTGCTGCGGGCTGAGGTCGAAATCATCTGCGGCATGGGCGGCGCCAAGGCCGGTCAAGGCTGCCGTCAGCGCTGCGAGGAAGAAGGTGCGGATCGCGGGAAAGGGCGTCACGGTCGATATGTCTCCGTTTGCATCGAAAAGCAGAGGCGGACCGGCTCGCATGCCGGTCCGCCAAGTGAACGTTACGAACCGCTCTTCGGCAGGCCGGGCGGGTTGGTCTGCGCCTTGTCGATCGCCTCGGGACCGAGATTCCACGTATCGAGGATCTTCTTATAGGCGCCGCTGGCGATCAGATCGTTGACGACATCGGTCACGGGCGCCGCAAGCCCGCTGCCCTTGCGCGTGGTGACCGCAATCTCCGCGGTGATCGGCCAACCGCCGCTGACAGTGCCGACAAGCTTGGTCTTGCCGTTGATCCCCGCCGAATAGGCCTGCGTCGCGTTGACGCTGAAGACGGCGTCGGCCCTGCCGGACTGGACGGCAAGATCCTTGACCGCGTCATCATCGTAATATTGCACCTCGATCGGCTTCAGGCCGGCCGCAACATTCTGCCGATCCCATTCCAGCAGGATCTTCTCCTGGTTGGTGCCGGCATCGGTGATGACCTTCAAGCCGGCAATATCCTTCGGCTGCTTGATCGAGGTGATCGGATTGTCGACCCTGACGTAGAAGCCGAGCTCATCCTTGCGATAGGTGGAGAAATCGAATTTCTCCTTGCGCTCTTCCGTGACCGTCACGTTCGAGATCACCGCGTCGAACTTGCCGGAGGTGAGCCCGAGCGGCCAATCCGCCCATGCGACGGAAACCAGATTGAGCTTCAGGCCGAGACCGTCGGCGATCGCCTGCGCGAGATCGACGTCATAGCCGATGACAGTCTTGGAATCGGAAGCGTAGTCATGCAGCGGAAGATTGCCGCTCGAACTGATGCCGACGGTGAAGACGCCGTTTTCGACGAACTTGAAGTCCTTGGTTTCGGCGATACGCTTCTCGTTCTTTTCCACCCGCAGCCGGTTCGGCTGTTCAGGGCTGAGATCGAACTTCTGCTGCGCCTGAGCGGAACCGAAACCGATCGCTGCAATGGTGACAGCTCCCGCTATCAGAAGCCTTGCTCTATCTGTAAATGTCATACCCCTTCTCCACTTCATCTTAAGGTTGTAGTTGTTGTCATTCGACCGGAGCAGCCCGTCGCGGCCCGGCATTTCGCCAGCGCTTTCGGCGCTAGAGAACTTTGGCGAGGAATTCGCGTGTTCGAGGATGTTCCGCTTGCGTAAAGATCCGGGCCGGTGGGCCGGCCTCCAGGATACGGCCGCTTTCCATGAACACGACAGTGTCGGCGACCTCACGGGCAAAACCGATTTCATGGGTGACGATGACGAGCGTCGTGCCGGTGCGGGCCAGCTCCTTGATGACATCGAGCACTTCGCCGACGAGTTCGGGATCGAGCGCGGAGGTCGGCTCATCGAACAGCAGCACCTTGGGGCGGAGCGCCAATGCCCGGGCGATCGCGACGCGCTGCTGCTGGCCACCGGAGAGCTGGCGCGGATAGGCGTTGATCTTGTCGCTGAGGCCGATACGGGCGAGGAGTTCCTGCGCCAATCGTACGGCTTCCTCGCGGCCGATGCCGCGAACCTGGATCGGCGCCTCGATGAGGTTTTCGAGCACGGTCAGATGCGGGAAGAGATTGAAGCTCTGGAAGACCATGCCGATATCGGCGCGGCGCCTGAGGATATCCTTCTCCTTGAGCTCATAGAGCGTATCGCCCTTCCTGCTGTAGCCGACGAAATCGCCGTCGACGGAAATGAAGCCCTCGTCGACACGTTCCAGGTGGTTGATGGAGCGCAGCAGAGTCGACTTCCCCGAACCCGATGGGCCGAGGATGGCGGTCACGCTGCCGGCCGGCAGGTTGAGTTCGACATCGTCGAGCACTTTCAGCGAACCGAAGCTTTTCGAGATCGCGTGGATGCGCACCGCACCGCCTGTCCGCAGCGCCGTCGCATCATGGAAGCCGGGATTGCGCGCGCCGGTCGTGTTACCAAGAGTCGGCAGCGGGCGGCGGAAGCGTTCCAGGAATGCCTGGAAAGGCAGCGGCGTCGGATTGCGCACGGCGCCTTTGGAGAAGTAGCGCTCGACATAATACTGGGCGACCGACAGCACGGTCATGATGATCAGATACCAGACCGTTGCGACCATCAGCAGCGGAATGACTTCGAGATTGCGGCGGTAGATCACCTGGACCGTGTAAAAGAGCTCCGGCAGCGCCAGCACATAGACAACGGACGTGCTCTTGGCCAATCCGATGAGCTCGTTGAAACCGGTGGGCAGGATGGAGCGCATGGCCTGCGGCAGCACGATGCGGAAGGCTTGCCGGCGGCGCGGCAGACCAAGCGCGGCCGCGGCCTCCAGCTGCCCATGATCCACCGACAGAATGCCGCCGCGGACGATCTCGGCGAAAAAGGCCGACTGGTTGAGCGTCAGGCCGAGGTAAGCGGCGGCAAAGGGCGTCAGCAACTGCACGGTGGGATAGCTGAACAAGACCGTCTCGGTAAAGGGAACCTCGATCCTGATCGTTTCGTAGAGATAACCGAGATTGTTCAATATCAAGAGCAGCACGATCATAGGGATCGAGCGCAGCAGCCAGATATAGCCCCAGGAGAGGCCTGATAGCAGCGGCGACTTGGAAACACGGGCGAGCGCCAGAGCCGTTCCGAGAATAGAGCCGGAAACGGCGGCGAGCGCGGTCAGGAGCAATGTCCTGCCAAGGCCGACGAGCACCGGCTCGGCAAAGAACCATTCGGCAAAGACACTCCAACCCCAACGCGGATTGGTGAAGGTCGAATAGAGCACGGCGACGATGACGACAGCGGCGAATATCGTGCCCGCCAGCCGCTCGGGATGGCGCGCCGGCACGATGCGGTAGCGGGAATTGTCTTGCCTCGGTTCTGCCGTCCTGCTGCCGGGCTCGATGCTCGCAAAATCCGTCGTCAGTGCCATTGTTGTTTCCCTTTTATGATTGTCGGTCTGCCGTTTCAGAGATTTGCGCCGGCCACCTTCAGGCGCGGTTCGCTTTCGAAAGCCGGCGCAGCGAGATAGGTGATGTCCTTCTCGAAGGGCAGGCTCTTGTAGATCTCGGGGTCGGCAGCCGTGTCGAAGAGCGCGGTGTAGCCATAGTTCAGATAAAGGCCGACGGCCTCCGGCTGGCGAAAACCGGTCGTCAGATAGATCCTGCCATAACCCTGGCGGGCCGCCTGGGCTTCCAGCTCCACCAGCACCTTGCGGGCAAGCCCCTGGCGGCGCAGATCGGAGCGCGTCCAGATGCGTTTGAACTCGGCCGTGCGATCGTCGTAGTGCTTGAAGGCGCCGCCGCCGATGGTTTCACCATTCCGGATCAGCAGCAGGAAATTGCCGTGAGGCGGCGCGAAGGCTTCCGGGGGATAGCGGTTCAGCTCCGCTGCAGCGCCTTCGGCGTTGAAATAATTGCCGTAGCGGCTGTCATATTCGCGGATCAGTTCATCGATCAGCGGCTTGGCCCGGGGATCGAGAGGGCTCGTATAGAGAAACGTATCGCTCATTTCGTTCGTCACCCGTTGTCTTCAGTGAGGAAGGTTTCTGCGAGCCGGACCCAGTAGCGGGCGGCCGGCGCGATGATCGCGTCGTTGAAATCGTAGTGGGCGCTGTGGAGAGGAGCGCTGTCGCCATTACCGACGAAGAGATAGCTACCGGCATTGGCCTGCAGCATGAAGGCGAAATCCTCGCTTGCGGTTCTCGGCCGGAAATCCTTCTCGACCGCGGCGAGACCGAGCGCGTCATACGCGACGTCGCGGGCAAAGGCCGTTTCCTTGGCGTGATTGATGAGCGCCGGAAAACCGAGCCGGTAGTTCACATCCGCCTCGGCGCCGAAGCTTTCGGCCTGGGCGCGGGCAAGGGCCGGAATGCGTTCCTGCAGCAGCTGGCGAACCGTCTCGCTGAAGGCCCGCATGGTGAGCTTCATCTCCACGCTTTCCGGGATCACGTTCGAGGCAGAGCCGGCATGGATCGAGCCGACGGTGGCGACCGCCATGTCCTGCGGGTCGACATTGCGGGAGACGACGCTTTGCAGGGCGGTGATGAAGGAGGCCGACGCCAGCACCGGGTCGACGGCGCGGTGCGGCTCGGCGCCATGGCCGCCCTTGCCGACGATCCTGACGACCGCCTGGTCGACCGAGGCCATGGCGGGGCCGGTGACGAAGCCGAACTGACCCGCTGGGACGCCGGGCCAATTGTGCAACCCGAAGACCGCATCGATGGGAAATCGTTCGAACAGCCCTTCCGAAATCATCTTGCGGGCGCCGGCGCCGATCTCTTCGGCCGGCTGGAAGATCAGCCTGAGCGTGCCGCTGAAATTGCCGCTCTCTGCGAGATAGCGGGCGGCGGCAAGCAGGATGGACGTATGCCCGTCATGGCCGCATGCATGCATGACGCCGGGGTTGCTGCTGGCATAGGCAAGGTCGGTCGCCTCCTCGATCGGCAGCGCATCCATATCAGCCCGGATGCCGAGCCGCCTCTTGCCTTCGCCGCGCCTGAGGGTGGCGACGATGCCGGTGCCTGCAATGCCCGTCGCCACCTCGTATCCCCAGGAGGAAAGGCGGGATGCGACGAGCTTACTGGTCCTCAGCTCCTGAAACGCCAGCTCGGGATATTGGTGCAGATCGCGGCGAAGCGCGATGATTTCATCGAGATAACGGGCAATGCCCCTCTCGACCGGATCGTTGCTGCGCGGGTTCTGAGCGATGAGGTCCATGGCGGTTCGCCGGCGCCTCAGGCGCCGACAGCCTTTCCGCGTTCGAGCTCATCCGTAGCGGCCGCATAGCGGCTTTCGCGGAAGGGCAGGCCCAGATGGTCGCGCAGCGTCTCGCCCTTCAGAACAGGATCGAAATAGCCGCGCTCGGTGAGGATCGGCAGGACGTATCGGGCGAAATCGTCGAAGCCCTCGGCGATGACGGGGAAACCGAGGATGAAGCCATCGGCGGCGCCATGATCCACCCATCGGATGATCTCGCCGGCGATATTCTCGGCGGTGCCGATGAAGGCAGTTCGCGGCGTTGCTGAATCGAGCGCGACCTGGCGCAGCGTCAGCCCCTTTTCTCGCGCCGTCCTCTTGATGCGATCGGTGGTGGCGCGGAAATTGTTCCTGCCGATATCGCCGAGTTCAGGGAACGGTTCGTCGAGCGGATAGACGCTGAAATCATGATGATCGAAGAAGCGGCCGAGGTAGAGGAGCGCCTCCTCGATCGTGACGAGATTGCGGATCGCCTGGTACTTGGCTTCCGCCTCCTGGGGCGTCGCGCCGACGATCGGCCCGATACCCGGATAGATACCGACTTCCGCGGCACTGCGGCCATGCGCAATCACGCTGTCCTTGAGCTGGCGGTAGAAGATCTGCGCCTCTTCGAACGGCCCGCCATTGGTGAAAACGGCGTCGGCATGTTTGCCGGCGAGCCTGATGCCGGAATCCGAGGCGCCGGCCTGGAAGACGACCGGCTGGCCCTGCTTCGAACGGCCGATGTTCAGCGGCCCCTCGACGCGAAAAAAACGGCCCTTATGGTTGAGGCGATGCATCTTCGCCTTGTCGACAAAGACGCCAGTCTCGCGATTGCGCACGAAAGCATCGTCGTCCCAGGAATCCCAGAGGCCCTTGATCGCGTCGATATAATCCTCAGCGATCTCGTAGCGCAGCTCGTGTTCGGGATGTTCGCGGCTGTAATTGCGCCCCGAGCCTTCGAGCGGCGAGGTCACCGCATTCCACCCTGCCCTGCCGCCGCTGATGAGATCGATCGAGGCGAACTGGCGGGCGATGGTGAAAGGATCGCTGTAGGAGGTCGAGACCGTGCCGACGAGGCCGATCTTCGAGGTGGAGGCCGCCAGCGCCGAGAGAATGGCGATCGGCTCGAACCGGTTGAGGAAATGCGGGATCGACTGCTCATTGATATAGAGCCCGTCGGCGACGAAGGCGAAAGCGATGCCGGCCGCCTCCGCCTTGCGCGCCGTCGTGACGAAGAAGTCGAAATTGACGCTGGCATCGGCCGGTCCGCTCGGGTGTTTCCAGGCATTCATATGGCCGCCTGGACCCTGCAGCATGATGCCGAACGTGACGTGTTTCTGAGCCATGGGTGTATCCTCCTTGGAAACGGTCAGGCGACGAGGGAAAGCCGCTCAGCGGCAAGCAGCTCGATGGAGGCAAGGCGGTCGGCAGTTGAAAGCGCCGGCGTGTCGAGCACGAACTCCTTGACGCCGTAGCGGCGGTGAAGCTCGTCCAGTTCGCCGCGGATCTGCTTTGCCGTGCCGTGGAGTACGCTCGGCACCTTCTCCTCGATGCGGTAATCGGTGACGCCTGCCTGGCGGGCAAATTCGGCCGCCTGCTCCTCGCTGCCAACATTGACGGTCTGGCCGTTCGGCAGGAACACCTTGACAATGCGCAGATTGCCGACCCGTTCGCGGGCATATTCCTCGCTTTCGGCGGCAAAGGCTGCGAGCGCGAGGATCGGGCGCTTACCGCCGGATGCCTGCTCATAGGCCTCGAACGTCCTGCTGAGATTGTCAGGATCACCGTTCAGGTGGCCGGCGAAGACGAGCTCCCAGCCCTTTTCGGCAGCGAGTTCAGCGCTTTCGACGCTGGCGCCGAGCAGGAACCGTTCCGGAGCCATCGGCGGGAAAGGCGTCGCCTGCGCGCCGGCGTAATTGGGGTCGGCAGCGAGATAGGTGTTTAGATCGGAAAGCTGGCTTGCAAAATCCGGCTTCCTGGACGGATCGACGGCTAGCTGCAGAGCCCGCGTCGACAGCGGAAAACCGCCCGGCGCCTTGCCGACGCCTAGATCGACGCGGCCGGGCGCCAGCGATGCCAGTAGATTGAATGTCTCGGCAACCTTGTAGGCGCTGTAATGCTGCAGCATGACTCCGCCGGAGCCGACGCGGATCTTGGAGGTCCTGGCGAGGAGATAGGCGATCAACGCCTCCGGTGCGGAGCTCGCCAGGTTGGACATGTTATGGTGTTCGGCGACCCAGAAACGGTGATAACCAAGCTCCTCGGCCCGGCTGGCGATCTTTACCGTCGCCCTCAGCGCATCGGCAGCGGAAAGGCCCTGTTCGATCGGGCTTTTGTCGAGAAGGCTGAGGAGGTAAGTCATGACGCCATGATCCGCCCAATGGTTGCAAAGCTTAATCTATAAAATCAGTAGACAAAATCCATTATAAGAAACGACATTCTCTTTCGGAGCCGCTGAGGGGAAAAAAGAGGCGCGCCTGAACGCCTGAGCCGCATGTTCGGATGACTGGCCTGAACTCTTCCAATCGACCATTTGATGATCTATATTCTGGTCGAAACGGAGTTATCGCATGAAGCTGTCAGAACAGGTCAAGCCGATCAGCTATCTCAAGGCGCATGCGCCCGAAATCATCCGGACGCTGAAGGACAACCCGCAGCCTGTCGTCATTACTCTTCATGGCGAAGCGAAAGCGATCCTTCAGGATGTCGGCCAGTATGAAGAAACGCAGGAGACCCTGGCGCTCCTGAAGGTGCTGGCGCTCACCAATCGGCAAGTCGAGGAAGGTAAGACGCGCCCCGCTGCGGAATCCTTCGCGCACATTCGCAAGCGTCTGGCCGACAGCCAGTCCTGATGCCGTATCGTGTTCTTTTCGCCGAAGACGCGGAGCGCGACGTCGAGGATCTCTATCGTTTGATCGCCGGTCGCGACGGCACCGAAACGGCGGAACGCATCCTGACGGAAATCGAGAACGCCTGTGCCGACCTCGAAGAACTCCCCGCCCGCGGAAATATCCCAAAGGAACTGGTCAGCATCGGCATCTCCGAATACCGGGAACTGCACCATAAACCCTGGCGTATGATCTATCGCATCATAGGCACCGACGTCGTCGTCTATTGCGTGGTGGACGGACGCCGCGATATGCAGGCTTTCCTGGAGCGAAGGCTTATTCGCTGAAACTCCGCACATCGCCCCTCCCCCGTTTCGACATGTTTCGCCGGCATCCACCGACCACCGGCAACCGTCGAGGACCTACCCAACCTTTCGGCCAGCCGGCGCATTTGCGCGCAGGAGCGCCATCAGCATCGGGCCGATCGCGAATTCTCCCTTTTCGCTTCGCCGCGTCAGGTCGCGAAGATAACCACCGGCTGAATTGATGTGGCCTCCGCGTTCCAGGATGCATGCCATCACGGTCGCCGCGTTCTCAGCACCCATCACATTTGACGCCTCCTCATAGGCCGACGGGCTGACGCCCAGCATCGATCGAACCGTGACGGCGACGCTCATCAGCTCGCGCCAGTTGCGGATCACGCCATTCGGCCCGTAGGCCAGGATTTCCGGGCAGGCCTGCAGGACCAGGCCAAGCGGGAAGGATTTCAGTCCGCCGGCATCATGGCGACCGCCCGGCCCCCCGCCTTGCCGTTCCTCCGGCCTGGTCATCTCGGCATCCTCGTGCTTCTTCCCTTCCATCGTCACGGCCCCTCGCCCATTGTCTTGCGCCGCCGCTGCGCCCTGCTTCGTTTCGAAGCCTGGTTCAAGTTCAGAAATGGATTCGGGATTTGAATTCTGTATGTGACGCTCGATATAACGGGCATTGCCGCGCTGTTTTGTTGATTTAATCTGAATTTCCAGCCGGTTAAGGATCTCTGCCCGAAGTGCTGTCAATTCATCCAGCAGCTGTTCGATCTGGGCTGTCGTCGGCGACCGCGGCAGGCCTTCGACCAAGTCCCGAAATTCCTGATGCAGCCCCTGCCAATCCCCTGGTACGTCCTCCTCGACGGCCGCTTCGATCAGCTTCGCGATATCACGCCGGCAGAGGGTGATGCGTTCGCGCAAGCGCTGGACGTGCAGCCGCTCGGCCATCACCTCGGCTGCGAGCTGCTCGATCTCCTCGGCCCGGGCAAGCAGTGGCGCCAGCGAGAAGCCGAAGGCCTCGTTGACCTCCCCTGCCCTGTCCCTGCGGACATAGCGCTTGCCATTAGGACTGTCCTTGCGCAACAGAAGCCCTGCCTCGACAAGTGCGGCAAGATGGCGCCGCACGGTCTGTTCGGCCATACCATGCGTTCGGAGCGACAGCTGGATATTCGACGGGAAGACGATCAAGCCGTTTTCCTGGGCCAGTTCGTTCTTCGGATAAAAACTCAACAGCGCGTTGAGCACCGCAAGCGCGCGATCGGTGATGCCGAGCAACGGCTTTGCTTCGCACAACGCGCGAAACAGTTTCCATTTGTCGACCGACTGATCAGGCTTGATCTCACCTGCCATGACCTGGTTTGCGAGCATTCCAAGCGTCATCGACCGCCGCCCAAAGGGCGTCGTTATACTTCCGGTTTCCATCTCTTCCACCTCGATGAGGCAAAAGAAATCCGCTCACCTAAACGGCGCCAAAAACTCTTGACAGCGATTCTCGGAAGTGCGATTCTCGGAGGTGTTCAAGACTACGAGGAAAGCTTCCGTGACGGTGACGTTCGGGGGCTTTTTTCTTTTGCGCGTTATCTCCTGTTCAAATTGTCAGCTGACAATTAGTGTAACTGCCTCATTTTCCCTCATTTTCCTCTTCGAATTCGGCGGCGAGGCCTGCCAACCGCCGAGCCAGGAATTCCGAAAATGCCGCCGATTTGACGGTGATGCGAAAGCTCTTGCCCGAGCGGCTCACCGAAGCAAGCGTCCCGCCGCTTTGCGTCCGAAGCGTCTGCTCGACCCGCTGCGGCGTGCCCTTCTCCTCCAGTGCCTTCCAGATGACATCGAACCGGCTATTGCTCTCCAGCGCATGGAAAGCGGCGCCAGCGATTGCGGCCTGCACCTTCTTCCGCCCGCCTGTCTCCCTGAATTTTTCGGCAAAGGCCAACCAGCGGGGACGCCCCACCTTCGGCGCCGGTCCAATGGTAAGGATGATCTCGGGATCGATCGTCTGCGCCACCTGCAGCAGCCGTGACGTTTCCGGTTTATCCGTCGCCAGCGCCTGGGCAATCATGTCGCGACTGAAGCCATGTTCATCCATGCGTCGCGCAAACAGCGCCCGTTCGATGAAGCTCAAGTCGACACGCGGGCCGTTCTCCTGACCCTGCGCGAGGATCAGCTCTTCATCCGTGAGCTTGCGCACCACCGCCCTGACGGGAACACCGATCTCCGCGGCCGCACGCAAGCGCCGGTGGCCATAGGCGGCCTGGTAATGCCCGGCCTTTACCGGGTCCGGGCGCACAAGAATCGGAACCTGCTGTCCGCTTTCCTGGATCGACTGCTTCAATCGCTCGAACTCAGGATCCTTGTCGACCGGGATGCGGTCGCGGATAAAGGACATTTCGACGACAGCCGGATCGATCTCCAGCACTTTGTCGCCAGAGGCGAGGGACTCACGCAGGGCCTTGGCGGCCGCTGCTTCCTCTCCTAGCCGTCCCAGCGACAGGTTCATCGCCTTGACCGCACCCGATGGTCGATGCGGCGGCGGCGCGTTTGGCGCCTCCGGCCGTGCCGGTTCGACGGCACCGACCATGCTCTTCAGGATATCGCGACCTTTTGGGCTCATGTCCTGCTCCATGCACTGCGGATGAGTTGCTCGACCTCGGCATTGACGTTGTCGACGGATTCGACGCCGCGGTCATAGGTCTGGCGATGCATCGTCTCTCGGCCCGCCTCGTAGATCGTCTGCTTGGACAGGCCAGCGTCCGAAACCGCCGTTGACTTCACCATCATCGAGGTCAGCACACGCTCGCCGAACAGACTGCGCAGGAAGGCAACGATCTGCGCCTGCGGACCGTCATTGGACTCATAGCGGGTGATCAGATAGCGCATCCAGTCATATTCGAGATTGCCGCCCGCCTGTTTGACGACGGCCAGAAGATCGGAGGTCATCGTCAGGAACTGATTCATCGACGCCACGTCGAGCATCTGTGGATGCACGGTGATCAGCACGGCAGTCGCAGCGCAGAGAGCAGACAGCGTCAGAAAGCCGAGGGTAGGGGGGCAATCGATGATGACGACGTCGTAGCTCTGCTCCAGCGAATGCAGCGCATTGCCGACCCGCATGAAGAACATGTCCTTGTCGTCGCGATTGTTCTCGGCCAGCGCCTTCGGGGTATCGTGCTCGAACTCGTGCAGTTCGAGATTGCCCGGAATGAGATCGAGACCGGGGAAATAGGTCTGGCGGACGATGTCGGCCACGTCGCGGCGCGTCTCGTCATATTTGATAGCGCCGTAGAGTGTCTCGTTTTCACCGACATCGAACTCCGGCTGATATCCGAGCATCGCCGACATCGACGCCTGCGGGTCGAGGTCGACGGCGAGCACACGATAGCCGCGCAGCGCCAGGAACTGCGCCAGATGGATTGACGTTGTCGTCTTGCCGGATCCGCCCTTGAAATTGGTGACGGCGATCACCTGGAGATGGTCGCCCGGCCGGCGCGTCGGCAGATAGGAGGGTTTGGTGCGCCCCAGATGCTGGCGCATCGCATGGATTTCTTCGAGCGAGAAGACACGGCGGCCGGCCGCCGTCTTTTCGGGATTGATGCTTTCCATCTGGGCGGTGAGGTGGCGAACATAGCTGTCGGTGACGCCGAGCAGCTTCGCGGCCTCGGTGCTGCTGAATCGCCGCAGCGATTTGCGGGCATCGGGCGAAAACAACCGCTCGAACAGCACCTGGAGCTGGCTGCTGAGCATCGTCGAGTCCTGCGCAATCGTCTCGTCGATCGAGACTTGACTCGCTCTTCTGGCTTTCTCAACAATCGCGGCCTTGGTCGGCATTCACGCAAATCCTGATAAATCGGGCAATTTTGCGCAAATGATCGTGAGTCTGGCGATTCCGTCAAGCGATTTCTTGGTTAGCCAATATATAACAAACTGAATTCATCGAAAAAAATGCGTGGAATTCCGGAATCTTAGCGCAATTGTCAGCTGACAACGGCGAGGAATCCGCATCGCCGACGCCGGCCCGACGTCATTCTCGACGGGCGTGAAAGCCACCGCCGACTCATCGTGGGGGTAACTGTCGTCGCTTGACACAGACCGCCCAGGTAAATGCCGCTTCTTATTTATAGGCAGACGAACGGCAGAGGCTTTCGTCCTCCAAGCCGCGGACGGGCTCGACACCGGAAGACTTGACATTTCCATCTTGGGATTCGGGATCGCGGCGTGACGGGGCAAGGCCGAGCATTTGTTCGAGACGGCCGGCATTGAGCGGAGCGCTTATTCCCTTGAAGTTCATCTTCCATCTTTCGTCTGCATGTGAGCTTGCGTGAAGGAGAGATAAGCGCAATTTGAACCGGCGGAGAACCGCCCGGCGACTTTATCACCATCTTTTCCATGTGCGGCGGAAAAGGAGAGGGGCTCAATCAAGCATCGCCCCCGAGATGGCGCTTGCGACAGCGACAATGCGACGGCATGCCCGCGAATACGACGGCCGCGTTCTGGTCGGACTATGCGTATTACAGGAGTCACGAATTGCGTCCGCAGCTGAGCTGGGCGCAGAGAACAGTCGCATGTGACCGTCGACTGTGAGGATTGCAAACGCTCGCGCCATGCGAATCGTGTCTCGAGAGGTATGATCGTTGAACGGTCCCATGCCGACCTGCCCTCCGGAAATCACCTCCTGCCTAGCGGAACCTACGGGCGAATTTGCTTCCGTCTACGGAATTCCTCGTTGTTTACCTGTTATTTACCATAGGGCGACACAGCGCCGGCCGACTCCATATTGCGATCCGCGCGCAGGGGGGACATGATCATTGCTTTGCCGGCCGCTTTCCCGTTCTTGGTCGAGGCTACCGCGCTTTCATTCCCTCTCGATTGGTAAAATGGGCGTTGCCCAACCCTGTGCCGATGGTCAGCACCGCCCATGTCGATACGTCGTCGATGAAAGGGATCTGCGACAAGCCCTGCACGACGGCGTCATTGTGCATCATCACGAATGTGCTGTGATCGCCGATTGCGGGAATGGCCTTCATCAGCGCGGCGGGCAGGTTGAAGCTGTCGCTTTCCCAATTTCCGCCTGGCAGGTTCTGTCCGCCGCGTTCGATCGAGCCGTCTGCCTTGATGATACCGGGACAGCCGATCCCGATAATCGGGGCCGGCTTCAGATTCGCCTTTTCTGCCTTATCGATCAGTTCCTGCAGCATCGCCGCCAGCCTTTCTATCGTCGCACTGCGGCTCGGCTCGTCGTCGGCGTGACGCCAGATGGTCGATTCCCAGACACTCGCATCGGCAAAGTGCAGTTTTTTTTCCTTTCCGAACTCGACGACTCCGGCACGGACGTTCGTGCCGCCGATATCGACGGCCAGCATCGCCTCATAGCCTTTGAACATCCAGGACGGCATGAGGTGGACGGAGCCGATCAGTCCAGCCTCGTCGGGGTGGTGGACGATCGGGATGACTTCGATATCGATGCCGGCCGCCTTGAGCAGAACCATGGTCCTGGCGATCGTCAGCTCCCCGAAACGGCTTTGCCTGAAGCCGCCGCCGACGACGATGCGCTCGGTCTTGGACCAGCGCTCGTCCTTGAGGAATTTTTTGATAACCTCGGCAAAATCCTGTGCGAAGTCCTCCACCGCTCCCATGATCAGTGCGGCGGCCTCCATGTCGTCTCCCTTCAGGAGAGACTCGATCTTTTTCTTGGAAAGCTTCGTCGTCTCGACCCTGCCGAGCGGATCGTCTCCGAACTTGCGGACATGGTTTCTCCAATCCTCGATCTTCTGCTGAAAGGTCTTCTTGTTGGCGTTGTCGCCAACGAAACCATTCTTGTCACGCAATTCATTGTTGTAGTCGTCGATCGTTACCAACGGCAGGACCATCGCGCCATGCGCCAATGGGGCACTCGCCCCGTCACGGGGCTCCGGATTGCGTTTGGCCATCAATGTCCCTTTCCGCGAGGGGTCGAGCAGGCGGCAGAATAAAACGCCGAGCAGCCTCTGGATGTTCCGGAGCTCATTAACTCATCTTGTCCTCGTCGGCCGGCGACCTAGCTTCAATGATTGCAGAATTTGGAGAATGCCGTGCAGAACGACGCCGCTACGCAGGAAATGCTTTCAATGGTACTGGAGGAACCGGAGCACTGGGCGATGTTTCTCGACATCGACGGAACGCTGCTTAACCTTGCGCCTACGCCGGATGCGATTGAGGTCCCAGAAGACCTGCCCGGACACCTTCATCGCCTTTCGAACAAGCTCGGCGGCGCCTTGGCGCTGGTCACCGGGCGCTCGCTTGCCTATGCAGACGAGCTGTTCAAGCCCTTTGCATTTCCAACCGCAGGCCTGCATGGCGCCGAGATCAGGAGCGCCGCCGGAATGCATACGGTCGAGGCGACCCCCGAATTCCAGGCGCTGAAACATGCATTGACCGCCGAAGCCGAACATTATCCGGGAGTTCTGATCGAGGATAAGGGGGCAGCCGTTGCCGCGCATTACCGGCTGGCGCCCGAATATGAAAAAGTCATTGAAGAGCGCATGCACCACTATGCGGAACTTGCCGGACCGAACTGGGCGTTGCAGCTCGGTAAAAGGGTGTTCGAGCTCCGACCGGCACGGTCGAGCAAGGGCGATGCGCTTGAGCGGTTTTTCCAGTCCGATCCTTTCAAGAACCGCTGCCCGATTACCATCGGCGATGATTTGACCGACGAGTCGATGTTTGCGATCGCCAATGCGCGCGGCGGCGTTTCCGTGCGTGTCGGGGCCATCGGCGCCCCGAGCTGCGCCACGAGCCGGCTGTCTTCGGCTGCACTGGTCAGGAATGTCATTGCCGCCCTGGCCGCCTGAGATGAATTTCAGATTGCCGTCGTCTTTGCGCCGCCGGCGTAGCGTCAATCATCAAAAAAGTATCGGTTTTGGCCGGGAATCGTGGTGGCGGGCATGAAGCGAGCCCACTACACTCGTCATAATAATAAAGCCAAAAGGGAATTTGGCAGGCGGACGTAGAACCGCCCCTCGGAGGAGGATCGATGGAACCTGACTTAGAAGTCGTTCAGATCAGACCGGGCGAATCCTTCGCAACGAAGGCGCATGGTTATCCCTATCACACCGTTCGCTGGCACTTTCATCCGGAATACGAGCTGCATCTCGTCGTGGCGACCACGGGACGCTATTTCGTCGGCGATTTCATCGGCGAGTTCGAACCGGGCAATCTGGTGCTGGCTGGCCCCAATCTTCCTCACAACTGGATAAGCGACGTCCCGAAGGGATCGAGCATTCCGCTTCGATGCCAGCTTATCCAGTTCAGCGAGAATTTTATCAGCGACACGATGAAGGTGCTGCCCGAGCTCGGTCCCTTCGAGCCGGTCCTCGAAGCGTCCCGCCGGGGCGTGCTCTTCGGCAGTGAAACCAGCCGGCAGGTGGCGCCTCTGATGAACGAGGTGCAGCAGGCCCAGGGCGTACGCCGTATCGAGCTCTTCATGATGATCGTCGGGCTGCTCAGCCGGGCGCAGGATGCGCAGCTTCTCGCAAGCCCCAGCTATCTGCCCGATCCCTCGGGCTATATGTCGGCCGGCATCAACAAGGCGCTCGCTTATATCCGGGAAAATCTGACGAAATCCTTCGACGAAACCGATCTCGCGGCGATCGCCGGGCAGTCGACAGGCGCCTTCTCACGCGCCTTCCGCCGTCATACCGGCATGTCGCTCGTGCAATATGTGAAACGCCTGCGCATCAATCTCGCTTGCCAGATCCTGATGAGCGACGACCATGCGTCGATCACCGACATCTGCTTCGAGGTTGGCTTCAACAATCTGTCCAACTTCAACCGCCAGTTTCTCGCGGAAAAAGGCATGACACCATCCCGCTTCCGGCGATTGTTGGGTGACAATATCAACGTGGCGAAGGCGGCATAAGTTCCGCCGAAGACGGCAATAGGGAGGACAAGGAGGAGGAACGAAAACTGACGCAGGCTTGAACGTGAGCGCGCGAAGAGCGGCTCGCGAGAGGAGACGCTTGTCCAGAAACAGCAAACGGCTGGGACAGGCACAGCCGCTCATTCAGCCGAACGGCACAGCAGAACACTGCAATCATGGACTACACGATTTTTTCCAATGGGAGGAGATGGAAATGATGAAATCTTCGACGAGAGCGGCAGGCGCCGCGACACTTATGCTGTCCTTGCTCGGCGGGACTTCCGCCTTTGCACAAGGCGCTGTTGCGGATGCGACCGTCGCATTCCTCATGCCCGACCAGGGCTCGACCCGATATGAAGAGCACGACCATCCGGGCTTCGTTGCCGAAATGAAGAAGCTTTGTGCGTCCTGCAAGGTCATCTACCAGAATGCCGATGCCGACATCGCCAAACAGCAGCAGCAGTTCAATTCGGCCATCACCCAGGGCGCCAAGGTCATCGTGCTGGATCCGGTGGATTCGGCGGCGGCCGCATCGCTCGTTCAGCTCGCCCAAAGTCAGGGCGTCAAGGTCATCGCTTATGACCGTCCGATCCCGAAGGGCAAGGCCGATTTCTATGTCTCCTTCGACAACAAGGCGATCGGCAAGGCGATTGCGGAATCGCTCGTTCAGCATCTGAAGGCGAAGAACGTGCCGACCGACGGCGGCGGCATTCTGCAGATCAACGGTTCGCCGACCGATGCCGCCGCCGGGCTGATCAAGGACGGCATTCACGAGGGTCTGGCGAGCGGCGGATACAAGACGCTTGCCGAATTCGATACGCCGAACTGGCAGCCGGCGAATGCCCAGCAATGGGCTGCCGGACAGATCACCCGCTTCGGCAAACAAATCGTCGGAGTCGTCGCCGCCAATGACGGCACCGGCGGCGGCGCCATCGCCGCCTTCAAGGCGGCCGGCGTCGATCCCGTGCCGCCGGTGACCGGCAATGACGCGACGATCGCGGCGCTGCAGCTCATCATATCGGGGGATCAGTACAACACGATCTCCAAGCCGAGCGAAATCGTCGCCGCTGCCGCTGCCGACGTCGCCGTGAAGCTCTTGGCAGGCGAGACGATCAAGGCCGAGATGACGCTCTATGACACGCCGGCACAGCTTTTCGTGCCGGCTGTCGTGACCGCTGAGAACCTGAAGGCCGAGATCATCGACAAGAAGATCAACACTGCCGAAGAGCTCTGCACCGGTCGTTACGCCGAGGGCTGCAAGAAGCTCGGCATTATCAAGTAATCCGCCAGGGAAGCGCGGCCGCCATCGGTCGCGCTTCCGCTTCGCTTTTCGGAAAGGCCAGGCGATGTCTGACACCTCTCACACTTTTGACTTGCGCCAGCCCGTCCTCAGCCTGCGCGGAGTTTCGAAGAATTTCGGAGCGGTGTCGGCGCTGACCGACATCGAACTCGACGTGCATGCCGGCGAGGTCGTGGCGCTGGTGGGCGACAATGGCGCCGGCAAATCGACACTGGTCAAGATTCTGGCCGGCGTCCACCAGCCGACCTCGGGCACCATCCTGTTCGAGGGCCAACAGGCAGATTTATCGAGCCCCAGCGCTGCGCTCAATCTGGGCATAGCGACCGTGTTCCAGGATTTGGCGCTTTGTGAAAATCTCGACGTCGTCGCCAATATCTTTCTCGGAAAGGAGCTCAATCCCTTCCAGCTCGACGAGGTCGCGATGGAGATCCGCGCCTGGAAGCTGCTGAACGAACTTTCCGCGCGAATCCCAAGCGTGCGCGAGCCCGTCGCCTCGCTATCCGGGGGCCAGCGTCAGACCGTGGCGATCGCCCGGTCGCTGTTGCTCGAACCGAAACTGATCATGCTCGACGAACCCACGGCCGCACTCGGCGTTGCCCAGACGGCCGAGGTGCTGGATCTGATCGAACGCGTGCGTGAACGCGGCCTTGGCGTTATCATGATCAGCCATAACATGGAGGATGTGCGGGCCGTCGCCGACCGTATCGTCGTCCTCCGGCTCGGCCGCAACAACGGCACCTTCATGCCCGACGCGTCCAACGAAGAGCTGGTCAGCGCGATTACCGGCGCATCCAACAATTCCGTCTCCCGCCGCGCGATGCGCCGCAAGGCGCAAAGCCAAGAGAATGAGGAGGGCAGGCCATGATGAAGACCATTCAGAACGAGCCGGTAACACCCGCGCTTCTCGACCGGCGCGACGAAAGAGTGCGCCATGACGACAGTTTTGCCGGGTCGGTCCGCGCCTTCTGGGACCGCATCCGCTCGGGCGACCTCGGCTCGCTGCCGGTGATTGTCGGCCTGGCGATCATCTGGACGGTGTTCCAGGCGCTCAATCCGGTGTTTCTCTCAAGCGCCAACCTCGTCAACATGCTGTTCGACTGCTCGACGGTCGGCGTCATCTCGCTCGGTATCGTCTGCATCCTGATCGTCGGCGAGATCGATCTCTCTGTCGGTTCGGTCAGCGGCTTTGCCTCGGCGCTCACCGGCGTCTTCTGGGTCAATCAGGGCTGGCCGGTGGTCGTGGCGGTGCTCGCCGCGATGATCGTCGGCGCTCTGATCGGCTCGCTCTACGCGTTCCTGTTCAACCGCTTCGGGATGCCGAGCTTCGTGTCCACGCTGTCCGGACTGCTCGCGGTTCTCGGCCTGCAGCTCTATATTCTTGGAGCAACCGGTTCGATCAATCTTCCCTATGGGTCCTGGCTGGTGAACTTCGGCCAGATCATGGTCATGCCCGACCCGGTCGCCTATCTGCTGGTGGCGGTTGCCGGCTTTGCCTTCTTCTTCGCGAGCTACCGCACGGCGGCGCGCCGACGGGCGGCGGGCTTGTCCTCGAAATCCGTTGGCGGACTGCTCCTGCGCGCCGTCATCATTACCCTCGCCCTGGAAGCGGTCGCCTTCTATCTCAACCAATCGCGCGGCATTCCCTGGATGTTCGGACTTTTCGTCGGCCTCGTCGCAGCGATGAACTATGCGCTGACCCGGACGAAGTGGGGCCGCTCCATGCATGCCGTCGGCGGCAACAGGGAGGCTGCCCGCCGCTCGGGCATCAACGTATCGCGCATCTATGCGAGCGCCTTCGTCATGTGCGCCCTGCTGGCCGCGACCGGCGGCGTGCTTTCGGCGGCGCGACTGGCGACGGCCAGTCAGCAGGCCGGCACCGGCGACGTCAATCTCAACGCCATCGCTGCGGCGGTCATCGGCGGCACCAGCCTGTTCGGCGGACGCGGCAGCGCCTATTCGGCCCTTCTCGGCATCATCGTCATTCAGTCGATCGCGAGCGGTCTGACGCTCCTCGATCTGTCGTCATCGCTTCGTTACATGATCACGGGGGCCGTTCTTGCCGTCGCCGTCATCGTCGACTCGCTGGCACGCCGATCGCGCATTTCGCACGGCCGGGCCTAAATCAACAGGAAAGCAGAGGAAGAAAATGGGACAGGATCTGTCTGGAAAAGCCGCGGCCATCACGGGGGCGGCGTCGGGTATCGGCCTGGAGTGCGCCAGGATCATGCTTGCATCAGGCGCCCGCGTCGTGCTGATCGACCGCAACGAAGAGGCATTGAGAGATGTGTGCTCGAAACTCGGCGAAAAGGCCATTCCCCTGGTCGTCGATCTCTTGGATCCAAAAAGCGTGACGCAGATGATGCCGGCTATTCTGGAGAAAGCGGGCCAGTTGGACATTTTCCATGCCAATGCCGGCTCCTATATCGGCGGCGAAGTGCTTGATGGCGACCCGGACGCGTGGGATCGCATGCTCAACCTGAACATCAACGCCGCCTTTCGTTCGGTGCACGCCGTTCTGCCGCACATGGTCGGACGCAAGACCGGCGATATCATCCTGACGAGTTCCGTCGCCGGCCTGGTCCCGGTGGTCTGGGAGCCGATCTATACGGCTTCGAAACATGCGGTCCAGGCCTTCGTCCACACCCTCAGGCGCCAGGTCGCCAAGCACGGCTTGCGGGTCGGCGCCGTCGCGCCGGGGCCTGTCGTGACCGCCCTTCTCAGCGATTGGCCGCAGGAGAAGCTCGACGAGGCACTCGCCGCCGGTGGCCTGATGGAGCCGAAAGAAGTGGCCGAAGCCGTGCTCTTCATGCTGACGCGCCCACGCAACGTCACCATCCGCGACCTCGTCATTCTGCCGCAGAGCACCGACATCTGAGCAGATGCGCCGGCCTCCCGTAGCCACAGAAAGGAAACGGCCATGATCTTCGACAGATTTCGCCTGAACGGACAGGTGGCGCTTGTGACCGGCGGCACGCGCGGCATCGGCCTGGCGATCGCCGAAGCGCTCGGCGAGGCGGGTGCCAAAATCTTCATCAGCGGAAGAACCCGCAGCGCGGCCGGGGAAGAGCGGCTCGCCAAGGCCGGCGTCGATTGCGAGTTCGTCGCCGCCGACATGATGAAAGATAATGCCGCCGATGCCCTCGTTGCCGAAACCCTCTCACGGGGGGGCCGGCTCGATATCCTCGTCAATAATGCCGGCATCGCCATTCACGGCGATAGCGGCGAATTCTCCGATGCCATCTGGCGCGAGATCATGACAGTCAATGTCGACGCCGTCTTCCGCGCCTGCCGCGCAGCACTTGCACCCATGCGGCGCCAGGGCGGCGGCGTCATCCTCAATATCGGCTCGATCTCCGGCATCGTGTCCAACATTCCGCAGAACCAGGTCGCCTATAACGCCTCCAAAGCGGCGGTCCATATGATGACGAAGAGCCTGGCAAGCGAAGTCGCCGCCGAGAACATCCGCGTCAATGCCATTGCTCCCGGCTATATCGAGACCGACATGTCACGCGGCGGCATCGCCAATCCAGACTGGTTCCCGACCTGGCGCAGCATGACGCCGATGGGACGTGTCGGGCAGCCGGAAGAGGTGGCGGGTGCGGCCCTGTTCCTCTGCTCGGCGGCGGCAAGTTATATCACCGGCGAGGTGCTTGTTATCGACGGCGGCTATACGACGCGGTAAGCGTCGAGAGGGGAGGGCGGGTTCTCCGTCCGGCAGCAGGCGTCCTCTTTTTGCTCGGAAAAGTTCAGGGCGCCGTGCCGCAGGCGCTCTGGTAATCGGCCAGCACATGGTCGACCGCGGTAATCAATATAGTCTCGGGATCGCCGGCTTCGGCCGCCGAAAGCTGCGGCAGATACTGATGCAGCAGCGTCTCCGGGATCGGCTTTCCGCGCAGCGCGCCGAGCAGTCTCTCGAACGCGTTTTCGGCCTCGGGTCTGTTCCAGTAATAGCGGATACGATCGCTGTAGCTATAGTGCCGCTGCAGACGCAAACCCGGCTCGTCGCCGTGATAATGGGCCTGCCAGTCGCCCGGTGCCGACAGCATCAGCGCCTCCATCGCGGCCGCCAACGGCCTGTGGCCGTAACCGGCAACCATCTCCGAGGCGATCATATCGAGCGCATAGGCGGCCTCGCGCAACGCAAAGGTCAGGCCTGGGCCGACTTTCAGGATGGGGAAGCCGTTCTGCACCAGCCGCGCCAGGGCATCGCGCGTCTGATAATCCGTGGAATGAGCTTCGAAGACGAATTGCGGTTCCTCGTCGAGCAGTGCGGTCAGTTCAGTCGCAAGCTCGGGCCTGTAGCCGACCACGTTCTCGCTGCCGAATTCGACGCCCGGCTGGACGACGAAAGCGACGACGCGGGAAAAAGCATCTTCCAACTCCGCCTGCGAAAAGATCTCGCGATGAATGGCGATCGTCGAGCGGGCTGCATCCGCCGCGGTCGGCCGGAGTTCTTCGAGGGCATGATCGGCACCGCCCGGCACCGGAACCTCGGTGCCGAGAATATAGAAAGGCAGCGGCCCGCCGATTGCCCTCGCTGTCCTTTCGCTCACCTGCGCCAGTCGTGCGGCGCGCTTGGCGATCGTGAGGTCGTCGAGCGCGGCCGGTTCTCCGGCGCAGCCCATCGAGGCATCGAGATGGATCTTGCCGAAGCCGGCGCGGACATAAGCTTCGACCATGGCCTCGGCCTTCCCGAGCGCAGCCTCCGGCTTTTCCTTGCGCCATGGATTGGGACCGAGGTGATCGCCGCCGAAGATCATCTGCGAACGATCGAGCCCTTCCTCTGCGGCCAGACCTTCAACGAAGTGGATGAAGGCTTCGGGCGTCATGCCGGTATAACCGCCGAGATGGTTGACCTGATTGCAGGTCGCCTCGATCAGCACCGGCCCACCGTCGCGCACCGCCCTCCGGATAGCGGCCCTGAGGACGAGGGGATGAGCGGAACAGACGGAGGTAATGCCGAAGGGGGTGCCTTCGCGCCGCGCAGTTGCAAGACGGGTCAAAATCCGGTCCATCATCTATCTCCTCGGGGTCTCAGTGATGAAGGCCGTCAGTTCGGCGAGAGTGGAAACGCCTTCCATCGGGCCAAGCCGGGTCACGTTGCGGGCGCCGGCCGCATTGGCGTGGAGGAGGGCTGCCTCCGGAGCCATGCCCTTGCGGCGGCAGGTGAGGTAGGCCGCGCCGAAACAGTCTCCGGCACCGGTCGGATCGATCTCTTCGACAGCGAAAGCTACGCAATCGACGCGCACGAGGTCGCGGCCGAAGAAGGACGCGCCTTGCTCGCCCCGCTTCAGAACGATCTCGCCGATGCCGCTCTCCAGCAGCCTTGCGACAGCCCCGGCCTCGTCGCTCACCCCAGCGGCCGTGAAAAGCTCCTCGCCTGATGGCAGCAACAGATCGGCCGCAGCAAGCACCTTGTCGAAGCTTCCCAGAGCGTCGCCATCCGTCAGCAATTCCTTACGCAGATTGGGGTCCAGGGAAACTGACCCGCCGCGAGCGCGCACCGCCTCGATAGCGTAGAGGATCACCTCGCGGGCGCCAGGAATGGAAAGAGCCGTTCCCATGACATGCACATGGCCGGCGCGCTCGACCAGCGCCTCGGCCGCAGGCGTCAGAGCAATCTGACCGGCGGCGGATCTGGCAATGTTGAAGACGAAGTCGCGGGCTCCGTCCTGGCGGTAACGAACGAAAGCGCTGCCTGTCGGCCAGTCGGCGCTGGTGGCGATGGCGGACACATCAGCGCCGTCGTGGCGCAAGCGTTCGACGTTCAGCCGGCCGAAATCGTCGTCGCCGACACTGGCGATGATCCCGGCCGAACCGCCCATGCGGGCGACCTGATCGATGAAGATAGCAGGCGCGCCGCTCGGATAGGGCCCGGTCAGGGATTGCGGTTCCAGGAAGCCGGCGCCGACCGTCGTCGCCATGATTTCCACCAGGATCTCGCCGACGGTGATCGTCGGGCCGAGCGCTTCCGGCGCGAGTGCCCTGTGAGGTAACGGCATCTGCAATCTCCTTCATGTGGGAAGCGGCGGCGTCCGCGCTCCGCGCGTCACTAAAACGCGTCCCGTTTCGGCCGTAACCCGGCTGCCGAAGTCAGTCAAGAAGAATTTTACGCGCGATAAGTTTTTATTGCGATGCGATAGTGAAAGTCGGGGCCGCATTGCACTGCAAAATCCCACCTTTTCAGCTGCATTACGATACTTTCAGCATAAATTCGGCCCACCGGGAGATACCGGCCGCGTAAATCCTGCTTGACAATATCAACAGACAGGCAGATAGAAAGTTTACGCATGTAAGTTTATGCGTGAACACCCGTAAAGGAGGAGCGGAGACCATGAACAAATTCACTCTCATTCTGTCTGCATCCGCAGCCGGCCTCGCGCTGGCCGCCGGCATGGCGCATGCCGAGGAGCTGACGATCGCCACCGTCAACAATGGCGATATGATCATCATGCAGAAACTGTCGCCGGAATGGGAAAAGGAGACCGGCAACAAGCTCAACTGGGTCGTGCTCGAGGAGAACGTCCTGCGTCAGAAGGTGACGACCGATATCGCGACCAAGAGCGGCCAGTACGACATCCTGACGATCGGCGGCTACGAAGCGCCGATCTGGGGCAAGCAGGGCTGGCTCGAGTCGCTCGACGATCTCGGCGACGATTATGACTATGGCGATCTGCTCTCTCCCATCAAGACCGGCCTGACCGTCGACGGCAAGCTTTACGCCGTGCCGTTCTACACCGAGAGTTCCTTCACCCTTTACCGGAAGGACCTGTTCGACGCCGCCGGCCTGAAGATGCCGGAGCAGCCGACCTACGACCAGATCAGGGAATTTGCCGAGAAGCTTACCGACAAGTCCAAGGAGCAATACGGTCTCTGCCTGCGCGGCAAGCCCGGCTGGGGCGAAAACATGGCGTTCCTGGGAACCATGATCAACACCTATGGCGGACGCTGGTTCGACATGGACTGGAAGCCGCAGATCAATTCCGAGCCGTGGAAGAAGGCGGTGACCGACTATGTCGACCTCCTGACCAAATACGGCCCTCCGGGCGTCACCTCGAACGGGTTCAACGAGAACCAGGCGCTGTTCTCGACCGGCCATTGCGCGATGTGGATCGACGCGACGTCGGCGGCAGGCCGCGTCTACGATCCGAAGCAGAGCCAGGTTGCCGACAAGACGGCATTTACCCGCGCCCCGGTCAATGTCACGCCGAACGGATCGAGCTGGTCCTGGTCGTGGAACCTCGCCATCCCCGCCACCTCGACCAAGGCCGAAGCGGCGAAGTCCTTCATCAAGTGGGCGACATCCAAGGCCTATGTGAAAATGGTCGGCGAGAAGGAAGGCTGGGTCGCGGTCCCGCCCGGCACTCGCAAGTCGACCTATGAGCTCGCCGAGTATCAGAAGGCCGCTCCCTTCGCCGACACCGTGCTGAAAGCCATTCTTTCGGCCGATCCGTCCAAGCCGACCAAGGACCCGGTCCCTTATACCGGCGTCCAGTTCGTCGCGATCCCGGAATTCCAGGGGATCGGCACGATTGTCGGCCAGCAGATCTCCGCGGCTCTGGCCGGCCAGCAGACCGTCGACGCTGCTCTCGACAACGCCCAGAAGCAGGTCGAGCGCGACATCAAAAAGGCCGGCTACCCGAAGTGAGTAGCGGCCTCGCCCGCGGCTAAGGCCGCGGGCTCCTCCCGGAGGGTTCCGGCAGTGTCGGCTGCCGGAACTCCGGATCTGGTTTCTTCCCAATCGCTCCGCCGATCGCCGCCATTGATGGCCGTCGCGCGCCCCGCGAAGAGGTTTTCGATGACGACGATTTCGGGTGCAATCATCCGGCAGACGCAGAAGCGTTCCAGCCGATCGGTCCGCACGGGTCCGCTTCTTGCTCCGGCTGTCAGCCTTCTGCTCGCATGGATGGTTATTCCCCTTGCGCTGACGCTCTGGTTCTCGCTGCAATATTACAATCTGCTAGACCCGCTGAGCGCCGGGTTCGCCGGCCTCGACAATTATACCTACCTCGTCGTCGATGACGGCCTTCTCGCAGCCATTTTCCGCACACTCGTCATCCTGGTTTCCGTTCTGGCGCTTTCGGTCGGCTTCGGCGTGCTGTTCGCACTGCTTTTCGACGTGGAATTCGCCGGCCGAGGCATTGCCCGCCTTCTCATCATTGCACCCTTCTTCGTCATGCCGACCGTTACCGCGCTGATCTGGAAGAACCTGCTGATGCATCCCGTCAACGGCTTGTTCGCCTACATCGCGAAGCTCGTCGGTCTGACGCCGATCGACTGGTTCGTGCAGATCCCGATGACCTCGATCATTGTCATCGTCGCCTGGCAATGGATTCCCTTCGCAACGCTGATCCTGATGACGGCGATGCAGTCGCTCGACCGGGAGCAGATGGAGGCCGCGCGGCTGGATGGTTCGAAAGGGCTGTCGACCTTCGTTCACATCATTCTGCCGCATCTTCTTCGGCCGATCTCCGTCGTGGTGATGATCGAAACCATTTTCCTTCTTGCCGTCTTCGCCGAAATTCAGGTCACCACCACGGGCGGACCGGGCACGGCCACCACCACGCTCACCTACTTCATCTACAATAAAGCGCTGCTGCAGTGGGATGTCGGAGCGGCTTCGGCGGGCGGCGTCTTTGCGATCATCCTTGCGAATATTGTCGCAGCCTTCCTGATCCGCACCGTCGCCCGCAATCTGGACACGTGAGGAGAACGATGATGGCAAAACGAAACAAGCTCATCGGATCCCAGAAGCTCTGGTGCGGGATCGGCGCATGGACCGTCGCATTCCTGATGTTCTTCCCGATCCTATGGATGCTGATAACGTCGTTCAAGACGGAAATCGACGCCGTGGCCACGCCGCCGAAACTTTTGTTCTCGCCGACGCTCGAAAACTTCGCCGACGTCAACGCCCGCGCCGACTACCTTCATTATGCGCTGAACAGCGTCATCGAGAGCATCGGTTCGACCCTGTTGTGCCTGGCGATCGGCATTCCGGCCGCCTATACCGCAGTCTTCTTTCCGGGGAGGCGGACAAAGGATCTGCTGATGTGGATGCTGTCCACGAAAATGCTGCCCGCGGTCGGGGTGCTGGTGCCGATCTATCTCCTGTTTCGCGACAGCAATCTGCTGGACACGCGAAGCGGCATCGTCATCGTCTTCACGCTGTCAAACCTGCCGATCGTCGTGTGGATGCTCTATTCGTTCTTCAAGGACGTCCCCCACGAAATCCTCGAAGCCAGCCGCATGGACGGCGCCAGCACCTTCGAACAGATCTGGCATCTCCTGCTGCCGCTGACCCTTCCCGGGATCGCCTCGACGGCGCTGCTCTCGACGATCCTGTGCTGGAACGAGGCGTTCTGGAGCTTGAACCTCACCGCCTCGAAAGCCGGGCCTCTCACGGCCTTCATCGCCTCGTTCTCATCACCCGAGGGATTGTTCTGGGCGAAACTCTCGGCGGCCTCGACGCTCGCCATCACTCCCATCCTCGTCTTCGGCTGGATGACCCAGCGCCAGCTCGTGCGCGGCCTGACATTCGGCGCGGTTAAATAGGAAACGATATGGCTACTCTCAGTCTCAAGGAAGTGAAGAAGACCTTCGGCGCGGTTAGCGTGATCAAAGGCGTCGACCTCGACATTAGGGATCGTGAATTCGTCGTGTTCGTCGGGCCGTCGGGCTGCGGAAAGTCGACGCTGCTGCGTATGATTGCCGGCCTCGAAGACATCAGCGAGGGCGATCTCATCATCGACGGCGATCATGCCAATGAGGTTCCGCCGGACCAGCGCGGTCTGGCGATGGTCTTCCAGACCTATGCGCTTTATCCGCACATGACGGTCAAGGAGAATATGGGCTTCGCGCTGAAGCTCGCCGGCATCCCCCAGTCTCAACGGGACGCCAAGATCAACGAAGTCGCGGGGCTTTTGCAGCTCGCGCATCTCCTTGATCGCAAGCCGAAGCAGCTTTCGGGCGGCCAGCGTCAGCGTGTGGCAATCGGCCGGGCGATGGTGCGCTCGCCGCGCATATTCCTGTTCGATGAGCCTCTTTCGAACCTCGACGCCGCCCTGCGCGTTCAGATGCGCATCGAACTGGCCCGTCTCCATGACCAGCTCGGAGCGACGATGATCTACGTCACCCACGATCAGGTCGAGGCGATGACGCTTGCCGACAAGATCGTCGTGCTCCGCGACGGCCGTATCGAGCAGGTCGGCGCCCCCATGGAACTTTACAATAACCCCGCGAACCAATTCGTTGCGGGTTTCATCGGCTCGCCCGCCATGAACTTTATTCCGGTTGCGCCGCAGAATGCCGGCCCGTCAGGCGTTGACGTGACCCTGCCGGGCGGCAAGATGTTGACGGTCCCGGCAAAAAACCGAACGCGGCCTGCCGAAAATCTGACGCTCGGCATCCGCCCTGAGCATCTCAGCATCGGGGCCGAGGGGCTGGTCGAGGGCGAAATCATGGTCGTCGAACGGCTCGGCGGTCACACCTATGTTTATGTGCAGATCGCGCGCGAACAACTTGCTATCGTCGAGACGGACGGCGCGGATAGCCACCGACTGCACGAAAAAGTACGGCTCTCCTTTAATGCCGGCGATTGCCACCTGTTTGATGATCAGGGACTGGCACTGGAGAGAATGAACCACACATCCATTTCGACGCACTGAACACGCTTTCCAGGGAAAGGGACAAGATCATGAGACTGAAGGACAAGGTTGCGCTGATCACGGGCGGCGCGCGCGGGATCGGACTGGGCTTCGCCGAGGCCTATGTCAAGGAAGGTGCAAGGGTCGTCATCGCCGACATCGATATCGCGAGGGCTGCCAAGGCAGCCGAAGCGATCGGGCCGGCCGCGACGGCGATGAAGCTCGATGTGACCGATCTTTCGGCCATCGAGACCGTCGTCAAGCAGATCGACCAGACGCATGGCGGCATCGACATCCTGGTGAACAACGCCGCCATCTTCGACATGGCGCCCGTCAACGAGATCACCGAAGCGAGCTACGACAAGGTCTTCTCGATCAATCTGAAGGGACCGCTGTTCATGATGAAGGCCGTCTCGAATGTCATGATCGAGCGGGGCAGGGGTGGCAAGATCATCAACATGGCGAGCCAGGCCGGCCGCCGCGGCGAGGCGCTGGTGCTGCTCTATTGTGCTTCGAAGGCAGCGATCATCTCCGCGACGCAGTCGGCCGCGCTGGCGCTGGTGAAATACGGCATCAACGTCAATGCCATCGCACCCGGTGTCGTCGACGGCGAGCATTGGGATATCGTCGATGCCCATTTCGCCAAGTGGGAAGGCTTGAAGCCGGGCGAGAAGAAGGCCGCCGTTGCCAAATCCGTTCCGATCGGCCGTTTCGCCACACCTGACGACATCAAGGGCCTGGCCGTCTTCCTGGCTTCCGCCGACAGCGATTACATTCTCGCCCAGACCTACAATGTCGACGGCGGCAACTGGATGAGTTGATCGCTCTCCCGCAGCTAGGCAATCCAGGAGCCAGCGAGATGGAATCCATTTGTTATACCGAAAAGGGCGTCGCGGTCACCACGGCACTGCCGCTGCCGGAGCTGAGGCCCGGCCATGCGCTGGTGCGCGTGCGCGCGGCCGGCCTTTGCCATACCGATATCGACGTCCTTCATGGCCGTTACGGCGAGGGCCGTTTCCCGCTGGTTCCCTGCCATGAATATGCCGGCGTGGTCGAGGCGGTCGCTGGCGACGTCTCCGGCCTTGCCCTCGGCGCCCGGGTCGTCGTCGATCCCAACCTTCCCTGCGGCGAATGCCCGGCCTGCCGCAAGGGACTGACCAATCTCTGCCGTGACCTGAAGGCCTACGGGGTGACGGAGAACGGCGGTTTTGCCGAATACAGCCTGGTCAGGACCGATCATCTCTATGAGATCGGCGATCTCGACTTCAACCTCGCCGCACTTGCCGAGCCGCTCGCCTGCGTCTTGAACGGCCTTAACAGCGCCGGCCTGAGGACCGGTCCCGCGGGAACGGAGACCGCGCTGGTCTTCGGCGCCGGACCGATCGGGCTGTTGCTGGCGTTGTCCCTGAAAGCCAAGGGCGTTTCATCGGTAACGGTCGCCGATATCAATGAGGGACGGCTTGCCTTTGCGGAAAAGCTGGGGCTGGAGATAACAGTTTCGGGTTCCCAGGCACTCGCGGAACGCCGCCGGGCCTTCGATTTCGTCGCCGATGCGACCGGAATCGCCCGCGTCGTGGAAGGCATGATCGATTTCACCGCCGATGGCGGCACGGTTCTCGTCTTCGGTGTCTGCGCGCCCGACCAGCGCATTTCCATCTCGCCCTTCGAGATCTTCCGGCGCCAGATCCGTTTGGCCGGATCCCATTCGCTAAACCGCAACATTCCCGAGGCCCTTGCCATCCTCAAACGGGACGGGGGCGCGATGGCGGCGCTGGTGTCCCACCGCCTGCCGCTCGGCGAGGTGCTGCCTTTCATCACCAAAAAATCCGCCGATCCGGCAACGATGAAGGTGCAGTTCTCCATCGACTAATCTTGAACTATCGCCGTCATGACGGCCGCTCGACAGGACCGCTTTTCGTTCGGCGATGAGTCATCTAGAAAGCCGTCAGAAACGCCATGTCAGGAGATCAGATGGTGGGAAAGACGATCAAAACCATGGAGGACTTTTCGGAGTTCGTCGGCCTGTCGCGTCCCACCGTCTCAAAATATTTCAGCGACCCGATGTCCGTGCGCCAGAAGACCCGGGAGACGATCGAGCAGGCGCTGAAGAAATCGGGGTTCCGACCGAACATATTCGCCGTCAATCTCAACCGGCGGCGCAGCAATATTCTCGGCGTCATCATTCCCAATTCCACCGATCCCTTCTATATGGCGCTCACCCGCCGCATCGAGATGATCGCCAACGAGACGGGTTTCCTCGCCTTCGTCCTATCGTCGGACGGCAAGGCCGAGATGGAAGACCGGGCGATCAAGACGCTGAAATCGATGAATGTCGCCGGCGCGATCATCGCGCCGCTCGGCGTCGAATCCCATCATGCGACGCTCGATGAGCTCGGCCGCAGCGTGCCCCTCATCTATGTGGACTCGCCGCTCGATGAGACGTCTTCTTTCGTCGGCACCAACAATCGCCAGAGTTTTAGCCTGATCGTCGACTATCTCTGCCGCTCGGGCGAGCCGCCCTGCTACTTCGGCATGCCACATGTCAACACCAACGCGCTGACACGCCAGACGGCGTACCTAGAGGCGATGGAGCAATTCCGCATGGCGCCCAGCATAGTCGAGCTTGTCGACAGCAAGAGCTGGGATTTCGAGCGTTTCGGCTTCGAGGAGGCAACCCGCATCCTGACGTCGGGCCAGGGCTTCCCGACGCGCACCGTACTCTGCGCCAACGACCGCGTCGCCTTCGGCGTCATCGCCGCCGCTTACCAGCTGGGCCTCAAGGTCGGCCACGGCGCCAACCATGACCTGCGTGTCGCCGGACATGACGACCATCCACTGTCCCGCTACGCCTGCCCGCCGATCACCACGGTCGCGCAGAACTATAACGAGATCGGCCGGCTGGCGATCGAGCTGCTGCTCGACCGGCTCGGCGAGGGGGAGGCACCTACCGCACCGGCGGGCCGCATTCTTCTCAATGCCGAACTGATGCTGCGGGCGTCGGCCTGACGGCCTCTCAGGTGCGGGGCAGGCCAGCCGGTCTCAGATGTTTCCTCAGTGCCGCAATCCTGAAAATAGCATTCGCGGCGCCATAACCACGATAGCCGCGCCGCTCGACGATCTCGAAGAACAGGCCCTCGCCATAGGTCGGGCTGTAAAGCTGGAAATATTCGCCGTAATCATCCCGGTCGTAGAGGATGTTGTGGGCTTTGAGGCGATCGGCAAATTCGGCGTCGAGGCCGAAGCGGGCTTCCAGATCGTCATAATAGTTCGGCGAAATCGTAAGCGACACGAAGCCGTTTGTGGCAAGGGCAGCGGCGGTGGCAAAGATGTCGTCGGTCCTGAAGGCGAGATGCTGGATGCCGGAGCCGAAGGTTTCCGCGATGAAGCTGCCGGCCAGCGTGTTGCGGTTTTCCGCGCCGTTCATGGTGATGCGTAAAGACCCGTCCGCATTCTCCACCACCTGGCTGCGGACGATGCCGGAGGGATCGACGATATCGACCATCGGCGTCTTCTCAGCTTCGACGAGCGAGGTATAGAAGAGCAGCCAGGTCAGCAGCTCCTCGTATTTCATCGTCTGCGCCATATGATCGATCGACTGCAGCCCGGCCGGCTGGCAGGGCTCATCGTCGTCGCGCCCATCGAATTCGATCTCCCAGATCCGGCCAAGCTCGCTCTTGCGGTCGAGGAAATAGAGGATGCCGCCACCGACGCCGCGAATCGCCGGCATCTCGATCTCGCCGGCATCGAGCGATTGGGAAAACCGCTCGGCGCCAAGCGCCACGGCGCGCTGCAGGGCTGCCTCGGCATCATCGACCATCAGGCCGGCGGCATAGGCCGAGGTGCCGTGCACGGCATAAGAGGCGCTGGCAAAGCCCTTCGGCTCGGTGTTGATCACGAGATTGATGGCGCCCTGGCGGAAGACCGTCACGCGCTTGGTCTTGTGTCTCGCCGCCTGCCGGAAACCGAGGCTTGCAAACAGCGCCTCGAGCTCCCGCGCTTCGTCCTCGTCGGCGGTGAACTCGATGAAAGCGATGCCCTCGACGGCAGCGCGCGGCGGCATTGAAGGCACCGGCAGTGCGCTCTCCGGCTGCTGCCGCTTCACTTGGTCGCCGAGATAAATCAGCGAGCGGCGGCCGTCGACGGCGATCGCACTCGGCGAACCGCCGCGGAACTGGTCGTTGAAGATCTCAAGCGAGAGATAGCCTTCATAGCCGGTTGCAGCGACAGCCTTCATGAAGTCGAGCACCGGCAAGTCGCCTTCACCCGGCATGTTGCGAAAGTGTCGGCTCCAATAGAGCAGGTCCATATCGATCGACGGCGCGTCGGCAAGCTGGATGATGAAGATCTTCTCCTTCGGGATCGACCGGATCGAGTTCACGTCGATCTTGCGCGACAGGGTATGAAAGCTGTCGAGGATCAGGCCGACTTTCGGATGATCGGCCCGCCGGACGATCTCCCAGGCGTCGCGGTGATCATGAATGTGGCGGCCCCAGGCAAGCGCTTCGTAGCCGACGCGCAGACCGCGTTTGGCGGCGCGTTCGCCGAGTTCATGAAAATCGGCCGCCGCCCGGTCCAGACCACCGAGCGAAGCCGGCGAAACGTTCGAACAGACGAGGACGAGGTCGGTGCCCATTTCCTGCATGAGGTCGAATTTGCGCTCGGCCCGATCGAAGGTGCGGCTGCGCAGCGGCTCGGGCATGCCTTCGAAATCGCGGAACGGCTGAAAGAGCGTAATCTCCATGCCGAGATCGCGCACGATCCGGCCGACCTCCTTCGGGCTTTCGTCGAAGACCAGGAAATCGTTCTCGAAGATCTCCACCCCGTCGAAGCCGGCCTTGGCGATCGCCTCCAGCTTGTCGCGGAGGTCGCCGCTCAGCGAAACAGTCGCAATCGATGTCTTCATCGGGAGTGGTCCTTGCGAGAACGTTAAGTCGTCATGGTCTTGAAATGGGCGAGCATGCGAGCGGCATCGGGTTCCCTGCCGGTAATCAGGCGAAAGGCGCCGACCGCCTGCAAGACCGCCATGCCGCCACCATCGAGCGTCCGGCAACCGCGCTGCCTCGCCTGCTGCAGCAGCTCGGTCTCCAGGGGGAAGTAGACGACTTCGGCGACCCAATGCCGCCTTTCCAGGAGTTCGGGCGGAAGCGGCGTGCCGGGATATTTGGCCATGCCGGTCGGCGTCGCATGAATGAGCCCGGATGCATCCGTCATCGCGGCTTCAAGGTCGTTGCCGGCGGTGATCGACGCATCGGGAAAGAGCGCGGACATCGTTTCCGCCAGATCGACGGCGCGCTCATGCTCGCGATCGAAGACCGTCAGTCTCTTCAGGCCAAGCGTCAGGATCGCATAGGCGGTTGCGACACCCGCTCCGCCCGCTCCAAGCTGCACGGCCGAGGAAAGATCGGCCTGCGGCAGCCCGCGCCGGAAGCTCTCGGCGAAGCCCCACCAGTCGGTATTATGCCCGAAGCGCTTGTTGTCCTTCAGCACGACGGTATTGACGGCGCCAAGCGCCCGGGCTTCTGGCGACAGTTCGTCGAGCAGCGCAATGACGAGCTGCTTGCAGGGATGGGTGATGTTGAGGCCGGCAAGACCACGGGCTTCGGCATCCGCGACCAGCCGTGGAAGATCGGCAGGCGAGGCATTCAGCTTGACGAGATCGATCAGCTCATAATCGTAATCCAGCCCCTGCGCCGCACCTTCCTCCATGTGCATGGCAGGCGTCAGCGAAGCCTGGATGGCGGAGCCGATCAGCCCGGCCTTCAACGGTTTCAAGAGTGTCTCGGCCATACGCCAGTTCCCCGTTTCTCTCGTGATGGGAAAGGCCCGCAGGATCGCTGTGGGCCCTGATCCGCTTACTTGCCGCGAACCGTGTCGAGCTCCTTGAAGAGCTGTGTGACGGTCTCCGCGCCGATCTCAGCCGTGAAATTGTCGATCAGCGGCTTGACGGCGTCGCGCAGCTTCTGCGTCTCTTCCGGGCTGAGTTCGGCGACTTCCATGCCGGTCTTCTTGATTTCCGCGATCGCGTTGGCATCCTTTTCTCTGGACACCTTGCGCTGATAGTCGCGGGCTTCCGTCGCGGCCGACTGGAAGACTGCCTTTTCCTCATCGTTCAGGCCGTCCCAGAACTTCTTGCTGATGAGCACGATCTGCGGATTGTACTGGTGACGGGTGATCGTCATGTACTTCTGCACTTCGAAGAATTTGGCGTTGATAATGTTGGCGGCCGGGTTCTCCTGGCCGTCGACCGTGCCGGTCTCGAGCGCTGTATAGAGTTCCGTATAGGGCAGCGGGACGGCGTTGGCCCCGAGGCTGTTGAAGAGTTCGATCGGGATCGGCGACTGGATCGTGCGAATCTTCAGGCCTTTGATATCCTCGAGCTTGGTGACGGGATGTCGGTTGTTGGTGAGATTGCGGAAGCCGAGCTCCCAATAGCCGAGACCAACGAGGCCATTATCGGGCAGGAGCTTCATCAGGTCGGTGCCGAACGCGCCGTCCATCACCTTGTCGGCCTCTTCGCCGCTGTTGAAAAGGAAGGGCAGGTCGACAGCGCCGAACTGCTTGACGTTGCTGGCGAGAATACCGGCGTTGAGCACCGTCATCTCGATCACGCCGCCCTGCAGCGCCGACACCGTCTGGACGTCGCCGCCGAGCACACCGCCCGGAAACAGCTTGACCTCGATCTTGCCGCCGCTCTTTTCCTTCATCAGCTCGGCAAACTTCTCCATGCCCATGACCTGGGGATGGCCCTTATTGTTGGCAGCGGCGAATTTGAGGCTGTGTTCGCGGATTTCGGCCATGGCAGGGCCGCTTGCCAGGAGAGCAATCGGCAGGGCCAGCCCCAGAGCCAGTTTCGTCAGTCTAGTCAGCATGTTTTCCTCCCAGGATGAGGCCGGCATCTCCCTCCGGCCATGTTGAAATTCCATCGCCGCAGGCGAAGTCAGTGCCCGAACCAGGCGACCGGCGCGGTCACCAGTGTGGGAAAAAGGACGAGCAGAAACAGAACGATCAGTTCGGCGATCATGAAGGGAATGACGCCCTTCATCAGATCCTCCATCGAAAGCTTCGACACGCCGCAGATGACGTTAAGCACCGTGCCGACCGGCGGCGTTATCAGCCCGATCGAATTATTGATGATGAACAGCACGCCGAAATAGACCGGATCGATTCCCGCCTGCTTGATGATGGGCATCAACACCGGCGTCATGACTAGGATCGTCGGCGTCATGTCCATGGCGGTACCGACGACGACGATCAGCACCATGATGGCAAACAGCAGCAGTGTCTGATTATCCATCAGCGGTTCGACGAGAGCGGCGAGTTCGCCGGGCACGTCGGCGACGGTGATCAGCCAGGCCGAAACGGCGGCGCAGGCAACCAGGAACATCACCACCGAGGTGATTTTCGCGGCCGCGACGAAGACCTCGAACAGCCGCGACGGCGGCAGTTCCCGATAGACGACCATCGATACGAAGAGCGAATAGACAGCCGCGACGACGCCGGCTTCGGTCGGCGTGAACACGCCGAATTTCAGGCCGAAGATGATGATCAGGGGAAGCATCAGCGCCCAGATGCTCTCGGCGAATGCCTTCATCCGCACCGCCCTGCTTTGCTTCGGTGGAAGGGCGAACTGCTCCTTGCGCGCCACGATCAGCCAGGTGACGCAAAGGGCCGCGCCGATCATCAGGCCCGGGAAGATACCCGCCAGGAACAGTTTGGTGATCGAAACCCCGCCGATGACGCCATAAAGGATGAAACCGATCGAGGGCGGGATGATCGGGCCGATGATAGAGGCGGAAGCAAGCAGACCGCCGGCGCGGGCCGGATCATGGCCCGATTTCAGCATCATCGGAAAGAGCAGGGCGCCGAGGGCGGCCGCGTCGGCCACGGCCGAGCCCGAAAGGCTCGACAGCACACAGGCCGCGAAGATGGCGACGAAGCCGAGGCCGCCCCTGATATGGCCGACCATGGCCATGGCGAGATTGACGATGCGGCGTGAAAGGCCGCCGGTATTCATCACTTCGCCGGCGAGAAGGAAAAAGGGCACGGCCATCAGCGGAAAGCTGTCGGCGCCGTTCAGCACGTTCTGCGCGACGATCTGCGCATCGAACATGCCGAGATACATCATCAGCGCCACGCCTGTAATGATGAGGGCAAAGGCGATCGGCACCCCGAGAGCCATGGGACCAAGAAGAGCGCCGAGGAAGATCGTGACGGTCATGACGCGCTCCTCAGTGTTTCGGCTTCAGAACGGGGAAGGCCGTCTGCGCGGGATCTTCGAGTGCCGCCTGTTCCTCGCTGTCACGCACGAGTTCAGCGGTCGTCACGTCGATGCGGTCGGTCACGATGGCAAAAGCGTCCCAGAGAAGGATGAAAAAGGCCGGCACGCCAAAGGCGAGCCCCGCGCCGTAGAAGACGCCCATCGAAATTCCGGTCGCCGGGGCCGAGACGTGAAGGTTGATCAGCGTCTGGGCCCAGCTGCCGCTGATCATCAGCCAGGTGGCGACCAGCATCATTCCATAGCCGAGTAGCACGGCGAGCTTGGCGAGGGGTTTCGGGAGGCGGATGATGAGGGAGTCGACGCCGAGATGGGCATGCTCGCGCATTGCCACCACCGCGCCGAGGAAAGTCAGCCATATGAAGAAGATGCGCGACAGCTCTTCCGACGAGGTAATGCCTTGGTTGAAGGCATAACGCAATACGACGTTCCCGAAGACGAGGACGACCATGCCCGCCAGCAACAGGGCGATCGTCGCTTTCAGTGCGAAGAAATAAAAGTCGATAATACGGGTCATTCGCTCCTCCAAGCCCGGCCTTGTTCAGGCCGTCCGCCGACCATCCGTCAGACATGCGAAAGCGTGCCGTGACCGAACAATTGCGGTCGCGATCAATTCCTCCATTGTCGCGCCTCCAAAATGTACTAACTAGTTCGTATGTCAAGTGTCATCTATTGAAACATGCGGCCAAGGTGAATAAGACTGACGGAAAGACAGATGGAGACGTTCGCGTCGAACGCCGCCCACAGTCTGAATTCCTTAGGCATGACAATAAGTTAGAGGATCGGCAATCAGGCTCATGGCGGAACGGGGCGAAAACGGCCGAAAGAACGATCCACAGCAGACGAAGGAAGATATCCTCCTCGTCGCAACCGAGGAATTCTCCACCCATGGGCTTGCCGGCGCCCGCGTCGACGCGATCGCCGAGAAGACGCGCACCTCGAAGCGGATGATCTATTATTATTTCGGCAGCAAGGAAGGGCTCTATCTTGCCGTCCTCGAGCAGTCCTACCGCAAGATACGCTCGCTGGAATCCGATCTGCATCTGTCCAATCTTGAGCCGGAAGAGGCGTTGCGGACGCTGATTTCAACGACCTTCGATCACGACGAGGCCAATCCCGATTTCGTCCGTCTCGTCAGCATCGAGAACATCCATCATGCCGCCCATATGCTTCGCTCCGAGGCGATCCGCGATCTCAACGTCTCGGTCATCGAAACCATCGCCGGCATTTTGCAGCGCGGCTTCGACCAGGGCGTTTTCCGGCGGAAGGCCGACCCGATCGACATCCATATGATGATCAGCGCCTTCTGCTTCTTCCGCGTCTCGAACCGCTACACGTTCGGCACGATCTTCCGGCGCAACCTATCGGACGGTGACACCATCGAACGCCATCGCGGAATGATCGCCGATGCCGTCGTCAGCTATCTGAAAAGCTGACGGCGCGGTCTCCTCAGCCGCGCTGGGAAAGCAAGGGTATCGCAATCTCGAATTCGGCGCCGGCGCCGGTCGTCTGCCGAAGATGAATCGTGCCGCCGTGGGAGCTGAGCATGGCATGGACGATGCCGAGCCCCATGCCGGTGCCGCCCTCTTCGCGGCGGGTCGAGAAGAACGGCTGAAAGATGCGGTCGCGGTTTGCCTCGGAAATACCGCCGCCGTCGTCACGGACGAGAATGAGGGCCGTTCGGGCGTCGGCGGACACTGTGAATTCAAGCAGCGCGGCGCCGTGCTGAAGGGCGTTAGCGGCAAGGTTGGCGAAGACGATGATGGCCGCCTCGTCGGGAAGCGCAATCAATGTCTCCGTATCGCCTGTCCCTGAGATATCAAGAGCGGGAAATCGCTGGCGCAGTAGGGCCATGACGCTTGCAATGCTGCTTCCGCCCCCGGTCATCGGCATTTCCGCCTGCGCAAGTTCCCTCAGCCGCTGCAGCAAGGCGTCGAGACGGACAGCGTCGGCGGCGATGTTGTCCAGAAAGTGCAGGCGTTGCGCCTTCGTCATTGCCCTGTCGGCATCATCATCGCGCAGAAGCTCCGCCGCGCCCCGAATGGCCGTCAGCGGCGATTTCAATTCGTGGGACACATGTGCGGCAAAGGAGCGGACATATTCGGTGCGGTCGACCAGTTTTCCCGCGAGATCGAGGAAACTCTGCGACAACACGGCGATCTCCCGCGTCCCATAGCTTTCAAGCGGACGGATTGCTGCCTTGCCGCCGCGGGCGATCTCATCCGTCCGGGCGATCAGGGCGTCGACGGGACCGGTGATGGTGCGCGTCAGCACATAGGCGACGGCGAGCGTCAGCACGAGGACGACGACGAGGGCGATGATCTCCACCGGCTCCATCCGGTTCGCGCTCGCCTCGGTGGCGCGAAACCAGATGACGATCAGGACAGGCAGCGCCATCGCCGTGAGAAGCACCGCGTAGACGATCAGCGCCAGCGGCGGCCGCCATTTCACCCTGACCTTCGGCGCCGGCATCACGCCTTCCTCCCGATTTCACCGCCGAGCTTGAAGCCGATGCCGTGAACCGTTGCGATGACCCCGGAGCCGCCGGCGGCAGCGAATTTGGCCCTGATATTGCGGATATGGCTGTCGATCGTGCGATCGGCGACATAGGTGCCGGCGCCGTAGGCCGCCTCCATCAATTGCTCGCGGCTGAAAACCATACCGGGCCGTGACAGCAATGCGTCCAGGATGGCGAATTCGAGCGCCGTCATCGCAATAGCGCACTTGCCGAACATAACGGTCCTGCCGGCGCGATCCAGGCTGAGCTCGCCGGCGATGAGCGTGGCGTGGCGCCTGTCAGGCCCCGCTTCACTGCCACTGCGCTTCAGGATCGCCTTCACCCGCGCCACGAGTTCACGCGGGCTGAAAGGCTTCGTCACATAGTCGTCCCCGCCGATTTCGAGCCCCAATATCCTGTCAATCTCCTCGTCGCGCGCCGACAGAAACAGAATCGGCAATCCTGACGTCGTGCGGATCTGACGGCAGACTTCCAGACCGTCCATACCGGGCATACCGATGTCGAGAATGATCAGATCGATGTTGCCGCGGCGGAAGGCCGCCATCGCCTCGGTGCCGTTGCGGGCCGCCATCGATGCCAAGTCGGCACGATCGAGAGCAAAGCAAATCACATCGCGGATATGAGGCTCGTCATCGACGACGAGAATGCGGGGCGCCATCACCGGTCCTGTACTGGTTGTCGTGCCTGTTGTTATCGTTCTCGTCCTATCTTGCAATGGCTGCAGGGGCCAGAAGATAGCTCTCCAGCCGCGCCGCCCGGAAGGTCCAGTTCCGCCAGTCACTCCGGCGCATTCCGAAATTCCTGGCGAGGTAGTACCGAACTGTCACCGCTTCGCTCCTCCGGTCGATCAGGTGTTCCGGGAGCATGCTGAGATAAAGATCGAGCGCCGGAATGACGGAGGGGCCGAGCGAGGAGAGATAAGCAAGGTCGAGCGGCGGGCCTTCCTGGGTGATCTCCTGGCTATGGTAGACATTGAAGCGGGCGATGAAAGCCGTGAAATCGATGAAGGCGCTGATGTAGAGGACCGTGACGAGGGAGGCGAGGTTGGCGGCGATCAGCCACTGGTTGGATCGGTTGAGCAGAATGCGCAGCAGGATCAGGACGAGGCCGATGGCGACGAGCCCCATCCAGAGACCGGCGGCGACACGCAGTTCGGTCAGCGAATAAGCTTCGACGTAAAGCCCGAGCCGCAGCATCGACGACAGGCAGAGGAGGACATTCTGGGCAATCCAAGCGTGGACAAGGCCGCGAATGAGCGGACTATAATCGCCGGGCCCGCCGCGCCGCATGGCAACGAGGACAAAGCCGGCGGCCAGAAGCGCGGTGGCAATCAGGGGATAGGCGCCACGATGTGCATATTCAGCATGGCTCATGTGATCGGGCAGATCCGCGCCGCCCCAGAGATAGACGAGATCGAGGAGTGTCTGCACGGCAAAGACGGCATTGAACAGAACGAGCGACCGCAGCAGCGAGGCGTGGCCGAGCGGCGCATTTCTGGAGGGCACGATCATGAACGTCCTGCCGGCCTGCGACCGCGCACCACGCCGCTTCAAACGCGGCCGCAGCATCGCCCAAACCACGATGGCGGTCATCAACCAGAAGCCGATCCGCCAAGGGTCGAGGAACTGCAGCAGAATGCCGAAATCGATGCTCCGCAACGCGATCTCGATAAGCGGGTTCGCAGCCGCAAAGAGAGACACGAAGACCGCGGCAAGAACGAGAGGCATGATCCAGAGGGCAATGCTCTGCTGAACGCCGGTTAGGGATAGATGTTTACCCGGTGTCGCAAGATATTTCCTGATATCCCCGCCAAGTCGCAAGGGAATGACAAGTGCGAAACGGCAAAATACCAGAGGCAGCGCGGTTGGCCGGCGAGGCATGAGCTTGGCGCTGATGAGAGCAACCAACATCAGCGCGCCGATGCAAAAGGCAAGGCCCGTGAGTGAAGGCGCTTCCAGCAGGGGAGCCGCAGCCAGGACCAGAAAGCCCACGAGAAGAGCCGCCCTCGAAGGCGATGGCTGCCTGCGCGCCGAGAACGGAACGCCGACGCAGACCGCAACAGCAAAGAGGAAAAGATTGATCCCGGGCGCGTGGCCAAAGATCAGAAAGTCGGCAAGCGCCACCAGCGCAAGGAGTGCGGCGACCCGGCCGCTGCCGCGCCTGATGGGCATCGGTTGTGTCAAGATGTCTGCTGTGTCCATTGGTGCTCCTCTTGCGGATGCCGATTTTCAATCACAATGAGCGTATTTCCCAACCTTGCCTCGATAGGAACCTCGGTCAGCCACCACCCGTCCTTGCGCAGGCGATCCGGCAAGGTGGGCGATGTGAGGCGCGGCGGGATATCGTTTTTGCTCATGGCGGGAAGATGCCGCGCCGGATTGCAGATTTTGTGCAGAGAGTGAGGAGCAATTCAGGAGATTGTCCGATCCGGAAAGTCATGGAGGGTCGCTCCAGCTCACAGCGGACGTGACGGCGGATGGGAATTCACCTATCCCTCGGGAGCACGACAACGAACGTCACCCGATCAGGTGGTCCTTCTGCCGGTTTCGGGGATGGCAAGTCGAGATCAACTAAGGAAGCGGGGAATATCGCCGGTCGGCGAGCGAGGACCTCATCGGTATCGAGGCGCACGCCTGGCATTATGGAGCAACTCGCAGGCTGTCGCGAATGGCCCGAAGAGTTTGAGCAACAACGCTTGCTCCTCGACATCTATCCGATGACGAGCGCAGAACTCGGTGACAGACCAGATTTTCGTTAGATCGTCCGTTTCGATTTGTTTGGGTTCGATGTGTTCGGTCAAGGGCGTGTCCTCCGACCATCGAGACTACGACGGCCTCTCCTATATAAGAACTAGCTAAAAATAGCTAGTTTTGCAACCCCTTGCTCCAACAGCGGCGCATATACAAAAAGCCCGCCGATTGCGCGGCGGGCCTCTTGTCTCACTGATCTATTGCTGCCGATCAAACACCGACGCCGTCGGGATGAGCGTCCGTGCCGGTGATGTTGAGCGTCACCAGGGCAGTGTCCGTATGGCCTTCGCCGTCGGAGATCTTGTAGTAACGGAGAACTTCCGTGTAGGTCTGACCATCGTTAAGATCGCTCGTCAGATCATAGGTGAACGAGCCGTCGGCCTTGACGTGGAACATGCCGTAGGTGCCCTGAACATCGGTGACGGCATCAGCCTTGGAGTCCACCTTCGTGCTCAGGAACTGACGGAGAAACAGCTTGCCGTTGTCGCCGGCAATGTCGTTGTCCAGAACGTTGCCGGCGATGGGGCTGCCTTCCGTGAAACTGTAGGTATCGTCGACAGCGATCGGCTTTTGGGTAACGCCCTGTATGTTCAGCGTGAAAAGGCCGACATCGGTGTGACCGCTGCCGTCGGAGATCTTGTACGATACCTTCTCCTGGAGCAGTTCGCCGTTGGTGAAGCCGATCTTGGCAGCATCGCTCAGAACATAGGTATAGCTGCCGTCCGGCTTGACGAAGAACGTGCCGTACTCACCCTGAATTTCGGTGACCTGGCTCATGCCCCCCTTAGCACCAACGCTGGCACCGTCAAAGGCGCGCAGGAACAGGTGACCGTTATCGGACGAATCGTTGGAAAGCAGATTTCCGGAAATTACGTCAGTTTCTTGAAATGTTGCACTATCATCAGTTGCGTGAATCGGCGAAGCCATTAGTTTCTCCTGAAATTGTATATTAACGGGCCAACTTGACCTCTTGAGAGCGGCTTCTTTAACAACTTATTAATACTTCAAGTCAACGGGTTATTTAACGAAAGGTTAAAATTCACCTATAACGTGTGTCGTCGCTTCATAAAACGACCATTACGTACGCCGCTTCAATCAAATTTGAAGCAATTTAGAACAATTTACACGCGGTAAACTTGAAGGAACTTCTGGGGCGACTAGGTACGGCGGCGTTTTTCTGGTGCTGCTTTATGGTGCCCGCACACCATTGCAATCCCCATCGCCGCCACCTATTTTTAGAGCCGAACCCGATCCCATCGGTCACTCAAGCAGTGCCGACTCGTCAAAGAACGTCAAGGATCGGCGGTGGGCGTCATCCGCGCGCGCTATGGGCAATCCCAGCAACAAACGATGAATCCGGCCGCGGCCGGCAGAGGATTTCTTTTTGAGCGACGAAACACAGCGACTGCGATTGCGGCCGTAGGCCAGGCATTTCAGCCTCTTTAGCCGCAGCGAATGTAGACGCCGATCGCCGCGCAGTTCGGCTGAAAGACGATCGACACTCATCCAACAAGGAGAATCCGACATGCAGGTACTCGTCAGAGACAACAATGTCGATCAGGCCCTCAGGGCCTTGAAGAAGAAAATGCAGCGCGAAGGGCTGTTTCGCGAAATGAAGGAACGGCGCGCCTATGAGAAACCGTCCGAACGCCGCGTCCGGGAAAAGGCGCAGGCGATCAGCCGGCAGCGAAAGGCTGCACGCAAGAAGATGCAGCGCGAAGGGCTGTTGGTCGGGCGCAAGCAGACGGCCGCGCGTTAGAATCCTGCCCCGGCCTCAGCGGTTACATTTGCCGAAAGGATAGACAATGGACGAATTGAATAGCCTCACCATTTCGGAGGAACGCCTCGCGGATTGCCGTGATGTCGTGGAGCCGGATTTGCAGGAGTTGATCCAGCGCGCACTGACATCGGGCTTTTCACGGGAGGAAATTCTCATAGCAGTCAGCGAATTGGTCGCAGAAGATTTCGCGATGGTCATGGAAACCCCGAGCGTGCATTGAGGAACGAGCGGTGACCTTGATGGCACAGAAGGATCTCTTTGGCGGGGCCGACGACGGCTTTCCCGAGGGTTTCCGATATTCGCGGGATATTGTGCCCGCCGATCTGCAGCGCTCGCTTCTCGAAGCAATACCTGTCCTGCCGTTCAAAGCCTTCGACTTTCATGGGTTCGAAGGCAAACGCAGGACCGTCTCCTTCGGCTGGAGATACGATTTCGAGAGTCAGCGCATGAGAAAAGCAGAGGAAATACCCTCATCGCTGCTCCTCATTCGCGAGGTCGCCGCACGCTTCGCGGATATCGTGCCGGAGGCGCTGGAACATGCTCTCGTGACGGAATACGCCGCCGGCGCGCCGATCGGCTGGCACAAGGATAAATCCGTGTTCGGCCGGGTCGTCGGCATATCCCTGCTTTCGTCCTGCACCTTCAGGCTGAGGCGCCGGAACGGCGACAAGTGGCAGCGACGATCGCTCGTGCTTGAACCCGGCTCTGCCTATCTCATGGCCGGGGCCTCAAGAACGCTCTGGGAGCATTCCATCCCGCCTGTCGATCGACTGCGTTATTCAATCACCTTCCGGGAATTGGCCACGTAAACCGCGGGAACATCGGCTCCAGCAGATGGTTACTCCGTCTTTCGCACAAATGGAGATGACGATGGCCGAGCAGGATGACGCGACACGCGTATGGGAGTTGATCGACAGAATAGGGTTCTGCATGTTGACGACCCGCAATGGCGACAATCTGCGCCCCCGGCCGATGTCCGCCTACAGCGCGCAACTTGAAAACGCGGTCTATTTTCTGACTGATCTCGCCAGTCACAAGGATGACGAGGTCGCCCGCTGGCCGGGCGTCTGCCTGGCCTTTGCCGACACCAAGGCACAGAAATATGTTTCCGTATCGGGGGCGGCCGAGGTGCAGAACGATCGCGAGAAGATCCGTGAATTGTGGGCCACTCCGGCAAAGGCCTGGTGGGACAATCCCGACGATCCCTCCATCCGCATCCTCAAGGTCACCCCGTCTTCGGCTGAATATTGGGACAGCCCCGGCACCATCATCAGCTATATCAAAATGGCGGCCGCAGCGGTCACAAACAGCAAACCTGACATGGGCGACAATGCCGAGGTCACGCTCTGACGGACCGGCGCTCAACTGAGGCCGAAGGCATGCCGCTCGCCAACCGACGTCAAGCCCGGTTGGCCGACGCCTTGACGAAATCGATGAATGCCCTGAGCGGCGCAGGCACCAGACGCCGGCCGGGATAATAGAGGAACGGCCCGGAAAAGCGCTGCCACCACGGCTCGAGAATAGGCTCAAGTGCGCCGCTGTCGAAATGCGGGCGCAGCCAGTCTTCGAAAATGCAGATGATTCCTATGCCCGCTATCGCCGCGTCGACGGAAAGATCGGTCGCCCCGCCGACCCTGACAATCAACGGGCCGGTCGGTTCGACCCGCACCACCTCGCCGTCGCGCTCATATTCCCATGGGGTGGTCAGCGCACCGCTGGCAAAACGCCCCAACAAGCAGGCATGATCGAGGAGTTCACTCGGATGTTGCGGCCGCCCGTGGCGGTCGAGATAAGCAGGCGACGCCGCAGTGGCAAAGCGCTGGTGGCGCGGACCGATCGGAATCGCGATCATATCCTGCTCCAGGCGCTCGTCATAACGGATGCCGGCGTCACACCCGGCAGCGAGCACGTCGACAAAGCTCTCCTCGGCGACGATCTCCAGGCGAATGTCGGGATAGGCGGCGAGGAATGGCGGGACGATAGCGGGCAGCACCAGCCGCGCAGCGCTGACCGGAACATTGAGCCGCAGCGAACCAGCCGGCCTGTCGCGAAAACGGTTGACCACGTCGAGCGCGGCCTCCACCTCCGTCAAAGCAGGGGCGAGCCGCTCCAGCAGACCCTTGCCCGCTTCGGTCGTAACGACGCTACGCGTCGTGCGATTGAGGAGTCTGACCTCGAGATCGGCCTCCAGGCGACGCACCGCTTCGCTCAAGAAGGAGGCGCTGCTGCCACTGGCACGCGCTGCCTCGCGAAAGCCACCCGCCCGCGCCACTGCAACGAAGGCGTTGAGGTCACTCAGGTCTGCTTTCACTGTTCGCCACTCCGCACGGCCCGTGCGCATTGTACCCAATTATCACACGCACCGCCAAGGAGTAAGTTGGTCTCATCTCTTGAAAGGAGCGAGATCATGTCCATCATAAATCAGTCCGGCACATTCAATATCGGCGACCGCAAGGTGAGACGACTTGGTTATGGCGCGATGCAGCTTGCCGGGACTGGCGTGTTCGGCCCACCCCGGGATCATGACGCCGCCCTGGCGGTGCTGCGCGAGGCGATCGCAAGCGGTGTAAACCACATCGATACCAGCGATTTCTATGGCCCACACGTAACCAACCAGATCATCCGTGAAGCGCTCCATCCCTATGGGGACGATCTCGTCATCGTCACCAAGGTCGGCGCACGGCGCGGCACGGATGGATCCTGGATTCCGGCCTTCTCGCGCCAGGAACTGACGCAGGCGGTTCACGACAATCTTCGCAACCTCGGCCTCGATGTGCTTGACGTCGTCAACCTCCGGATCGCATTTAACCTGCATAGCCCGGCCGAAGGCTCGATAGAAGCACCCCTGACGGTTCTGGCTGACCTGCAGCGGCAGGGTCTGATCCATCACCTAGGCTTAAGCAACGCCACATCGAAACAGGTCGCCGAAGGCCGCGGGATCACCGAGATCGTCTGTGTGCAAAACCAGTACAATCTGGCGCATCGGAACGACGACCGGCTGATCGACGATCTCGCCCGTCAGGGCACCGCCTATGTGCCGTTTTTCCCGCTCGGCGGATTTACGCCGCTGCAATCGTCCACGCTCTCCAATGTCGCCGCGCGCCTCGGCGCCACGCCGATGCAGGTGGCGCTCGCCTGGCTGTTGCGCCGCGCACCCAATATCCTGCTGATCCCGGGCACCTCGTCGCTTGGCCATCTCAGGGAGAATCTCGCCGCTGCCGGATTGGCGCTGCCGGATGATGCCGTCGAGGAGTTGAACCATATGGCTGACATCGCGGCCTGACAGCTGCCGGCGGTGCGATCGTTACGCCGTGTTCTCGCGCGGCGTGGCGATCTTGCCGGACGTGGTAGCGCAATCTCTCGGTCGGCCGCTGGCTGCGCCAACGGGCCGGTAAACGAGAGCATCAGGATGGCTTCCGTGTCAGAAGCTCATAAGCCACCAAGGCCCCTGACATCGCCAGAAAAACCACGATTGCCAACGGATAATTGGCACTGGTGTTCGGATCGGTAAGCTTGGGAAGGCCGATAACAGTGCCGGCCGCCAGAATCGCCGAGAGCACAATCTCCTGAACGATTAATCTCCAAAAGCCCGACATGACCAACCTCCTGTCATCTCCGTATTATCGGCCGATGGGACGCCCGTCTTTATACTTCACGATGCGGCCGTTGGGAAACACGCATTGACCGCACGGTCCAGTGACCATGCGGTCTGGGTTTCAACGCTTCGGCATCCGACTTGTTGCAGCTATGCTTTCAATAGCGCTCCGGTACGAGCATTTCAGGCGGAACCGGCGCCCTGATGTAGTCGGCATGACGGATACGATCCGGCAGCTGAATCTCAGGCTTCGGCACATCCTCGTAGGGAACCTGCTCAAGAAGATGGGCGATGCAGTTGAGCCGCGCCCGCTTCTTGTCGACGGCCTGCACCACCCACCAGGGCGCCTCCTTGGTGTGTGTGCGCGCCAGCATTTCTTCCTTGGCCTTGGTATATTCCTCCCAGTGGATGCGGCTTTCCATGTCCATCGGCGAAAGCTTCCATTGCTTCAGCGGATCGTGGATGCGCATCTTGAAGCGGAATTCCTGTTCCTCATCGGTGATCGAGAACCAGTATTTGATCAGCACGATGCCGGAACGGACGAGCATCCGTTCGAATTCGGGCACCGAGCGGAAGAACTCCTCGAGTTCGTCAGGGGTGCAGAACCCCATCACGCGCTCGACGCCGGCACGGTTGTACCAGCTGCGGTCGAAGAGCACGATCTCGCCGGCGGTGGGAAGATGCGGGACATAACGCTGGAAATACCATTGATGGCGCTCCCGTTCGGTCGGCGCAGGCAGTGCCACGGTTCGGCAGACGCGCGGGTTGAGCCTTTGGGTCACGCGCTTGATCGCGCCGCCCTTGCCGGCCGAATCCCGGCCTTCGAAAAGCACCACCACTTTCAGTTGCTTGTACTGGACCCAATCTTGCAGCCGCACCAGCTCATGCTGCAGCCGGAACAGTTCGCGGAAATAGATCTTTCGATCGAGCGTCTGCTCCGCCGGTTCCGTCATTCCTTCGACGACCAGATCGTCCAGCCGGTCTTCCTCCAACTGCATTTCCAGCTCCTCATCGAAGCTGTCGGCGATTTCGGCCTTTATCCGGCTGAGCTGGTCCTGATGTGTTTTAGACATGGCTTTCCCTTCCTGCTCATTTGACAGGAGCATGTCACTGCAAAGTTTGTGTGACGGTTGGATAACCCGAAGCTCGTTCACTTGTTCGCCTCTTTCGTCATTCCGCATGCCGGGATCTTTTCGACGCCGGCCGCACCGAGGCGGAGGCGTGTCTAGAGCAGTCCCGTCCTGTAGCGGTCGACGAGGTTGCGGCAGGCGCGGATCGTCAGCGCCATGACGGTGAGCGTCGTGCCGGCGATGCCGCTGCCCGGGAAGGCGCTGGCATCAGTGACGATGATGTTCGGGGCGTCCCAGACCTGGTTGTAGGCGTTGAGCACGGAAACCTCCGGGCTTTCGCCCATGCGGGCCCCGCCGGTTTCATGGATTGCCGCGCCCATGCACATGGTTCTGCGGAACCATTTGCGGAACATGAAGCGGCTGAAGGCATCGGCGTCGGGGAAGGCGCCCCTGCCCATCTCCTTGAGGCCGGTGGGCGAGCCGATGAATTCGAGTTCGCCGCCGACTTCTTTGACCATGGCGATCAGCGTTTCCTCCTGCCGGCGAAGCAGCGCCTGCTCCTCTTCCTGCATAACGCAGCGAATGTGCGGCACCGGAATGTTCCAGGCATCCTTTCGCTTGCCATCGAGGGTGATTCGATTGTCGGCATAGGGCAGCATCCGGCCGAAGCCGAAGAAGGCGAGACGTGCATCGACCTCCTCTGAAACCGGCGCCCTGCCGACGCTGCCCTGATAGTCGAAATCGCCGCGGGCGGCGTCACCCTCGCCGAAGCGCGGGATGAAAATCCCACCTGAGGGATTATAGAAGGGATCGACCGGAGCGGAATCGTCGACGGCCCAACCCTTCGCCTTGGAAAAGGAGCCGAAGGCGAGGCATGGAAGCTGATCCATGAAATAACGTCCGAGCGCGCCCGAGCTGTTTCCGAGCCCATCGGGATGTCTTGCCGATGCCGAGTTCAGCAGCAGCCGTATGCTCTCGATCGGCGAGGCCGAGAGCACGACCGTCGCGGCACGCGCCGTCGAAACCTTCCCCGTATTGCGATCGATGAATTCCGCACCGGTGGCGCGGCCGGTTTTTTCGTCGGTGGTGATGCGGCGCACGATGGCGTCGTAGCGGACCGTCAGCCGGCCGGTCGCCTTTGCGTCCCGTAGCGGTCGCGGCATGCGTTCGGCGTCCGGCGCGATATAGCGCCAGGAGACAACGTGCCGTTCCGGCCAGCGGCTTTCCACAGCCTGCTTGAAGATCTGTTCTGCCGGCGTCAGGTTGGCCGGTTTCGCATAAAGGCCGTCCGGCAAGGTCGGCACATCGTCCTTGTTGCCGTAGAGCCCGAGATAGGCCTCCACCTCGTTATAGAAGGGCGTGAGCTCGTCATAGGAAACCGGCCAGTCCACGCCCTTTCCGGTGCGCGCTCGGATCTTGAAATCATCGTCGGTCCAGCGCAGCAGCACGCGGCCGAAACTGTGCAGACGCCCGCCGCCCTGGCGGCCGCGGATCCAGAGAAAGGGCTCACCCTTCGGCGTCGTATAGGGGTTCTTGCGATCGTTGACGAAGAAGTGGCTGAAGCGTTCGGTAAAAAAGGCCGCCCGCGCCTGGATCGGCTGGCCTTTCAGGGTGGCGCGTGCACGCTCCCAGATATTGATGCTGCTTGCCGGTGCCTTCTTGCGCATCGGGTCGAAATCCCTGGGGCCGACGGCGGGTCCAGCCTCGAGCAGCAGCACCGACAGTCCTTGGGCCGTCAGCTCTTTAACGGCAAAGGAACCCGCCGCGCCGGAGCCGATCACCAGCGCATCATAAACGATCTCAGACATGTCTTTTTCAAATCCTGTCCTGGGGCAATTCCTCAATGCAGCGCGAGACGCGTCCGGAATTGCGGGAAAGCGAAGGGATGGCGCGTCATAGCCGCGATCCATCGGCAGCGAAGAGCGACGCCTTGGCGATATCCAGGCCCGGAGCCACGGCATCGCCGGGCTTGAGGTCGACGTCGCCCATAAAACGAAGCGAAAGGCTTTGCTCCGCCCAGTCGAACCAGACGACGGTATCCGATCCCATCGGCTCGACGACGGAAACCCGGCCAGGAATGGTGGCCAGCCCGTTTACCGTCCCGTCGAGCACAAGATGCTCAGGGCGAAATCCTAATGCAACAGGCCCTTCCGCCACGGCTGCCCGGAAAGCATAGCCGGAGAGATCGACGGTCAGCCCGTTGCTTCGGAAGAGGGGAGTGTCGCCGCCGCGCTCGATCCGGCCCTCGATGAAATTCATCGCCGGAGCACCGATGAAGCCGGCGACGAAGAGGTTGGCCGGATGGCGGTAGATCTCCGCCGGCGAGGCGAGCTGCTGGATCACCCCGTCGCGCATGATGGCGATGCGATCGGCAAGCGTGAGGGCCTCCACCTGATCGTGGGTCACATAGATCATGGTATTGCCGAGGCTCTGATGCAGCTTCTTGATCTCGACGCGCAATTCGTTGCGCAGCTTGGCGTCGAGGTTCGACAGCGGTTCGTCGAAGAGGAACACATCCACTTCGCGCACCAGTGCCCGGCCGATGGCGACACGCTGACGCTGGCCGCCGGATAGCTCGGCAGGGCGCCGATCGAGCAATTTGTCGAGATGGAGAAGGGCAGCGGTCCGGGCGACGCGGGCCTCGATCTCTGGCTTCGGCAGACCGGCGACACGAAGGCCGAAAGAGAGGTTCTTGCGCACCGACATGCGCGGATAGAGCGCGTAGGATTGGAAGACCATGCCGATGCCGCGGTCCTTCGGCTCCTCCCAGCTGACGTTCCTGCCTGAAATCCAGACCTCGCCCGCCGTAATGTCCTGCAGGCCGGCGATGGCGTTCAGCAGCGTGGACTTGCCGCAGCCGGAAGGGCCAAGCAGCACCAGGAACTCGCGCGGCGCGACGTCGATCGACATCTTCTCGATCACCGTATGGTGGCCATAGGCGATCTTCAGGTCCTTGACGGAGACGGCGGATTGCATGGAAGCATTACCCCTTGACTGCGCCGGCGGCGATGCCGCGCACGAACCAGCGGCCGGACAGGAAATAGATGGCGAGAGGGACGATGGCGGTCAGGATCGTCGCCGCCATGTTCACATTGTAGGTGCGTTCGCCCATCGTGGTATTGACGATATTATTGAGCTGCACGGTCATCGGCAGGTTGTCGCGCCCGGCGAAGACCAGACCGAGCAGGAAGTCGTTCCAGATGCCGGTGAACTGCAGCATGGAGACGACGACGACCATCGGCACGGCGATCGGCAGCATGATTTCGAAGAAGATGCGCCAGAAGCCGGCGCCGTCGACGCGCGCCGCCTTGCAGAGCTCCTCCGGCACGCTGACGAAGTAGTTGCGGAAGAGCAGTGTCACCAGCGGCAGGCCGAAGATGACATGGACGAGAATGATGCCGGCGAGTGAATTGTAGAGACCGATATTCGCCATGGCGCGAACCATCGGATAGAGGAAGATCTGGTAGGGGATGAGACCACCGGCCATTAACAAGCCAAAGAGCGCATTCGCCCCGCGCGGCCGCCAAAGCGACAGCGCATAGCCGTTGACGGCGCCAACGAAGACCGAGATCGCGACCGCGGGGACGGTGATCGCCACCGAATTCCAGAAGCCGCTGCGAATGCCAACACAGACGGTTCCCATGCAGGCGCCCGACCAGGCGGTCACCCAGGCGGAGAAATCGAGCCTTGCCGGCAGGGCGAAGATCTGTCCGAGCCGTATCTCGTCCATGCTCTTCAGCGAGGTGACGACCATCGTATAGAGCGGCAGAAGGAAGAAAAGCGCGGCGACGACGAGAAAGGCATAGAGACCGATGCGTCCAGCCGTGAGGCGCGCCGGCTTCGGCCCGTTCGGGTGAGGCTGGTTCATCACGCCGCTCCCTTTGCCCGATTGCGCATATGCATCGCATAGCGGAACGGTGCGACCGCAATGATGACGCCGAGGACGAGCACCGTCGCCCCTGCCGTGGCAAGGCCGAGATTCTGGCGCCCGAATAGATTGTCCATAATGAATTTTGCCGGCACTTCGGTGGCATTGCCGGGGCCGCCATTGGTCATGGCGACGACAATGTCGTAGGTCTTGATCACGCCCATGGCGAGCAGCATGCCGGCGGCGGCGAGCGCCGGCCCGAGCTGGGGCAAGATGATCGAGACATAGATGCGCCAGACGGGAATGCCGTCGATGCGCGCCGCCTTCCATTGCTCGGCCTCGATGCCGCGTATGCCGGCGAGCGCAATGACCATGACGAGCCCCGCGCCCTGCCACACGCCGGCAAGCACCAGCGCATAGATCGCCATGTCGCGATTGACGACCCAGTCGAGGACGAAGCTGTCCCAGCCGAGCGCACGCACGCTCGCCTGAATGCCGAGCGTCGGATTGAGCATCCATTGCCAGATCAGCCCCGTCACCACGAAGGACATGGCGTAGGGATAGAGGAAGATCGTCCTGAAGGCGCTTTCGAAGCGAATCTTGCGGTCGAGTGCGGCGGCCAGCAGGAAGCCGAGCAGCAGACAGCCCGACACATAGAGGACGCCGAAGATCAAGACGTTCTGCAGCGAGGCGAGCCATTTGGCCGAGGCGAAGAGCTTCGAATATTGCGCGAAGCCGACATAGGTTGAAGATGGAAAGAGCGTGGAATTGGTGAAGGACAGCCGGATCGACCAGGTCATCGTGCCGATGAAGACCACGACCGCGGCGAACCATGTCGGCAAGAGGGCGATGGTCGCGGAAGGATTGCGCTTGCGTTTGACGGACATCGGCCAGCTCGTAGACGGATGGAAAGCGGAACACGCGCCGTGGCGTCGGGATCAATCCGACGCCACGGGCACGATCCTACTCGAAGATGGCGAAGAAATTCTCGGCCGCAGACGCCGCGTCGTTCGAGCCGCCGCTCCAGTATTCGTCGACGAAATCATCGAGCGCGCCGACCTGCTGCGGTGTGAGCACGATGGCCTGATCCGGTACGATCGCGCCGGCAGCCATCAGTTCTGCACCCTTCTGGGCGCAGGCATCAAGCTTCGACTTATCGACGTCGGCGCGCATCGGGACCGAGCCCTTCTTAAGGGCGAATTCGACCTGGACGGTCGGGTCCATGACGACCTCGGCAAGAAGTTTCTGCGCCTTGTCGGTCTGGGCATTGCCAGTCTTAGGGAACCAGAGCGCGTCGGCGATGTAGACCATGCCCTTGGATTCAGGAGCGATCATGCAGCCATAGTCCTTGCCCGGCTCCTTGCCGGCGACGGTGAATTCGCCCTTGGCCCAGTCGCCCATGAACTGCACGCCTGCTTTGGCGGTGATCAGCATCGCGGTCGCATCATTCCAGTTGCGGCCGGCAGCACCCGCATCGACATAGCCGCGCAGCTTGCCGAGGATTTCAAGCGTCTTCTTGACGCCCGCGACAGACGCTTCGCTCTTGTCCTTGTCGACATAGATCTTCAGAAAGCCATCGATCCCGACCTGCGAGAGCAGGATCATATTGAAGACCTTGGTTTGCTGCCAGGGCTGCCCGCCCCAGGCGACGGGAACGACGCCGGCGGCCTTCAGCTTGTCGAGATCGGCGAAAAACTCGTCCCAGCTCTTCGGCTCCTGCGCAATGCCGGCCTTGCCGAAGGCATCCTTGGAATAGAAGACCCAGCTTTCGCCATGGGCGCCGGTCGGCGCGAGATAGACCTTGCCGTCATAGGAGATGAGATCATGGATCGATTTCGGCAGGGCATCGGCCCATTTGCCGGCGGCGGCGACATCGTCGATCGAATTGAACAGGCCCTGGCTGACGAAATCGGCGGCGGCAAGGCCGATGACGCCCTGTTTGGCGCCGGGCGCATCACCGGCAACGATACGGTTCTGAAAAGCCGCATCGGCCGCGCCGAAACCGGCGATCGAGGAATCCTTCCAGACGCCGCCGCGCTTTTCGAATTCGCTTCTGATGATGTTGAGGGCCGCGGCTTCGCCGCCCGACGTCCAGGACGACATGATCTCGATCGTCGGTTTGTCTTCGGCATGCGCCGCGGCGAAGAGACCGGCGACAGCCACGCCGGCAAGAAAAAGCTTCATCATGGTCTTCATTGTTCCACCTCTTGAAAATGCCCTCTTGGCGGGGCGTTTATCGTCTTCGGAATGATATCAGCGGTAGATCGGCAGGAGCGCCTGCCGGACGAGCGTCAGCCCGTTGGCGATGTCGCGGACGGGATCCGGCGCGGCATCGAGTTCGAGGATCGCCCAGCCTTCATAGGCCCGGTCACGCAGCAGCCGGATCCAGGCCGGCCAGTCGACCCGTCCGAGGCCGAAGCCGCAGAAATAGGGCTGATGGCGTTCATGGATGTGCTTGTCGATCGGAGTATCGGCCGGCATCGGACCGATCGCATCCTTCCAATGGGCGATGATCATGCGCTCGTGATGGCGATCGACGAGCTGGACGGGGTCGGAGCCGGCAACGATGATATGGGCAGTGTCCGGGCACATATGCACATAGGCCGGATCGGTCAGCAGCATCATCAGATCGACATCGCGCGCCGCGGCAAAGATCGAGTGAGCCTCGGTATGCAGCGCGAGCCGGACGCCTCCGGCATGGAGGATCGCGCCGAGCCGGTTGAGGAAATCGGCGATCGTCTTGGCGCGATCGAAATCGTGGAACTGCACCGGCTGGGCGCCGAGCGTCTGGCGCAGGGGCGCGCCGATCACGATGATGTCGCCGCCGCAGGCTTTCAGGAAATCGGCATATCGTTCCGCCTTGTCGATCAGCGCGCGCTGGGCTTCAGGGTCGGTAAAGTCTCCCGCTGCCTCGAGCTCTGCGAAGAAGCCGCTGCAAAGCGTCAGGCCGCGCCTTGCCAGTTCGGCGGCAAAGCCATCGATCGAACCGTAGGTCTTGATCGCGTCCTGCCAGTTGAAGGGAGAGAAGGTCAACTCGACGCCGGTGACGCCGGAGGCCTGGACGCTGTCGAGGATCTTGTCCCAGAAGGCGCGCGGCGCGGCGCGTGCATAGTCGACGATCGCATCATGGCTGCCGACGCCCCAGAAGCCGGGATGGAAGAACGTCACGAGATCGACGCCGAAGCGTAGTCTGTCGCCAATGGCCATAACCTATCCATTCTCAAGGCACAACCCGCCTGCATGCGAAACAGCGGCTCCGCATCCAATAAGTCATGCATTTTCAAAGCATTAATTAGTGGCAATCGTTTGCCATGCTCAGATGATAGCCAAGCTGGTTTTTTAAGCAAGCGATTTTTGGCAAACGTTTGCTATAAACCGTCACCTGCCTTAGAATTGCAAATTGAAGCATCCGGGAGACGGAACTAAAGGTGAATAAAAACAAGGATGTGGCGGCAGAAGAGCCGTCGGGCGCGTTGATGGCTGACGTTGCGCGGCTCGCCGGTGTCGCGATATCGACGGTCAGCCGGGCGCTTGCCAATCCCGGACGGGTCAACGAGAAGACCCGCGCCAAGATCAATGCGGCCGCCAGGCAACTCGGCTACACGCCGAACGCGATGGCGCGCGGCCTCAGGGTCGGAAAATCCAATACCATCATGATCATTTTGCCGGGTTCGCCTTATTATGGCGCCTCGCAGATCATCCCGCAGGTCCTGCAAAGCATCAATAAATCCCTGATCCAGAGGGGGTATAACTTGATGATCGCCAATCTCGATCGCGAGGAAGCTTCCGAACGGCACATACTTGATCTTGCCTTCAGCGGCACGGTTCGGGGAGCCATTATCTTCTCGTCGAAACTTCCGGAGATCGAAGGGCGTTCGCCTGCGGGGGCAGGCCTGCCGATCGTCTCGATGTTGTTCGACATGAGTGATGCCGGTTTGCCGAGCGTCGTCACCAACGACCGGGAGGCGATCCGTGACGCGACGATGGAATTGATCCGTTCGGGTCATCGGCGCTTCCTCTATATAGCCGGCCCCGAGGGAAACTACCACGACGTCGAGCGCTACGCCGGGGTCCTTGAGGCTCTACGCACAGAGGGACTTTCCGAGGAGGCCGTGTCGAGATCTGGCGGCGACCTCGAATACCAGCATGGCTTCGAGATCGGCATTCGCGCAGCCGATGATTTCATGAAGCTCGCCGTCAGGCCGACGGCTGTCATCGCAACGAGCGATGACATGGCAATCTCGTTCATGAGCATTATTCAACGCGCAGGCCTTGTTATTCCAGAGCACGTGTCCGTCGTTTCCTTCGACGGCTCCCCGGTCTGCGAATTCTGTTCGCCGCCGCTCTCGACAATCAAACAGCCCGTGGAAGAGATGGGACGCGCGGCCGTGGAACTTCTGCTCGCCGCCATCGGTCAGACGCAGGATGCGGCAACGATGCGCACCGTCATCCGCAGCCAGCTTATCCTGCGGGAGAGCATTGCCCCTGCAAGGGATTGACGGTGCCGGAACCAAGCACGCACAGAAAGCACATGACAGTAAGAATAAAGCGCGGCGCGATAGGTAAATTCATTCATAGACAAATACCGCAGGGAAGCCTATGTTAGCGCCAGGTATTACCTGTAGCTAAGGAAAGCCTTATGGCATCGCCAACCTCGCTCAAGCTCGATGACGAGCTGAAGGGCCGCGTCCAACAATTGGCCGAGGCTCGCCGCCGTTCGTCCCACTGGATCATGCGTGAAGCGATTGCGCAATATGTCGAGCGCGAGGAGAAGCGCGAGGCGCTGCGGCAGGAGACGCTTGGCGCCTGGAATGAATTTGAAGCGACGGGACTGCATGTCACCGGCGCCGAGGTCGAAAAATGGCTTTCGACGTGGGGAACTGACGACGAGTTGTCCGCACCCGAATGCCACAAGTAATTTTCTCCCCGGCCGCAATCCGCGACCTTCAGAGGCTCCGGGAATTCTTGCGACCGAAAAACCCATCGATCGCCAAGCGGGCTGGCGAAACCATCCTCAAAGGCGTGAGCGTCCTCGGCGCACATCCCCACATGGGACGTCTCATCGAAGACATGTCCGAGCAATACCGGGAATGGCTGATCGATTTCGGCGATAGCGGATACGTCGCGCGGTACCGTGTGGATGGCGACATTTTGACGATTCTCGCCGTGCGGCATCAAAAAGAAGGAGGGTTCTGACCAGAATTTCGAGGGTCCCACGCCTGTCAGTAGGGGAATTCGCGACTGTCCGATCACGTGCCCCATAGGACGCGGACTGCGCTCCATCAAAACTTCGTCTGACCCCATCAATCCGCCCGTCGTGCTACGAAATCACAACACCGGGCGATCTGAAACTTCGGCTATGCGCGGTGGTATTTTGAAATTCCGAGCACGCACATGGACCTCTCGAAGATCAAGACGCTGATCGACTTTGTCGGACGATCTAATATTACCGAGCTGACCGTGACGGAAAAGGACGTGACGGTTCGGATTTTCCGAACGGCAGCGAGCCAGGAGGCTGTCGCCGAACCCGAGCAAAAGCCGAGACCGATCGCCGGTGCGCCCTCGGGCGTCGAGCAAACCTCTCATGCGGTGACGGCGCCTGTTTTCGGCGTTCTCCACAAGGCCCCGGCGCCCGGGGAACCACCATTTGTCGCGATCGGAGACGCGGTGGAGGAGGGGCAGACGCTCTTCATCATCGAGGCGATGAAGGTCTTCAACACGATCACCGCACCGCGGGCCGGGCGCATCATGCGCCTGACCGAAATAGACGGCGGAGAGGTCGAGACCGGCGATCTGCTGGCGGAGATTGTCTGATGCCGGAAACATCTGAACAACCCGCTGTCTCAGGGCGCCGCTTCGATTCCGTCCTCATCGCCAATCGCGGCGAGATCGCAGCACGGATTCAGCGTGCCTGTCGCGAGCTCGGTCTTACGACAGTCGCCATCTGCTCCGAGGCGGACAGGGAAGCGCCCTACGGCAGCACCGCTGACAGCTTTCTCTGCATCGGACCGTCGAGCGCGGCGAAAAGCTACCTCAATCAGGATACCATTCTTCTCGCGGCGCGCCTGACCGGTGCGGGCGCCATCCATCCCGGTTACGGTTTTCTGTCGGAAAATGCGGCATTCGCCGACGCCGTCGAAAAGGCAGGGCTGGTCTTCATCGGTCCGAGGGCTTCATCGATCGCGACCATGGGCGACAAGATCGCGGCCAAGCGGGCGATGATGGCAGCCGGCGTGCCCTGCGTTCCCGGGCCGGATACTGCGCTGCCCGACGATCCAGCATCGGTCGGGCGGCTCGCGCTGGAGATCGGCTATCCCGTCATCGTCAAGGCATCAGGCGGTGGCGGCGGGCGCGGCATGCGCGTCGTTCCGAAGGCCGACCAGTTGCTTGAAGCGATCGCGCTGACCCGGGAAGAAGCCCGCAAGGCTTTCGGCTCACCCTCGCTCTATATGGAGAAGTTCCTCCAGCATCCGCGCCATATCGAGATACAGGTTCTTTGCGACGACCACGGGAATGCCGTGTGGCTGGGGCATCGAGACTGCTCGATGCAGCGCCGCCATCAGAAGGTTGTGGAGGAGGCGCCGGCGCCTGGAATCGCGCCCGACATCATCCGGCCGGTCGGCATGGCCTGCGTCGAGGCCTGCCGGCAGATCGGCTACCGGGGCGTCGGAACTTTCGAATTTCTCTATGAGAACGGCGCTTTCTATTTCATCGAAATGAACACGCGGCTTCAGGTCGAGCATCCCGTCACCGAGATGACGAGCGAGGTCGATATCGTCCAGGCGCAGATAAAGGCGGCCCAGGGTGAGGTTCTGAACCTCGTCCAAAGTGAGGTGATCTGCAAAGGCCATTCTTTCGAATGCCGCATCAACGCCGAAGATCCCGACACCTTCCTGCCGTCGGCGGGTGTCATCACCCATCTGGCTTTGCCGCAGGGGCCGGGCATCCGCGTCGATACGCACATCCATGCCGGCTATAAGGTCTCGCCCTATTACGACTCGCTGATCGCCAAACTGATCGTGCATGCGCCGACGCGGGTGAAAGCCATGGCAAGAATGTGCGAAGCGCTTGCCGGCACCGAGGTCGAGGGAATCGCCACCAATATTCCCTTCCTGCGCGCCCTGTTCGAGGACCATGCTTTCGCCCGTGGCGAGACGGACATTCACTATCTCGAACAATGGCTAAAGCTGCGGAGGGCGGCGGCATGAGTTCGATTGATTTCAGCGATCCGGCCACCATTGCCCAGCTGACCCAAGCACTGACGGCCGCCGGAGTGGACGGGCTGGAAATCTCCCGTCCGGGCGCACAGCTTCGCATCGTCATTTCGGGGGAGGGGGAGGCGCGAATCAGCGCGACGGAGGCAGCGCCGCGCGCGCCGGGCTCAACACAGACGGTCGTGAAGGCGCCGATGGCGGGCCACTTCTGTGTCGAACATCCGGCCGCCTCCGCCGTGCCGCAAAATTTGCCGCGGTCCGTGTCCGACACCGATATCCTCGGCTTCATCAGGGTAGCGGATGTGCTGCTCCCCCTTCGCGCCGCCAGCTCCGGCGTTATGACCAGGCTGCTCGCCGCGCCCGGCGCGCTGGTGGGCTACGGCGATCCTCTGTTCGAAATCGAGTTCCCATCATGATCGTCACGACGAACAGGCATGCTTCGCAACGCGAGATCGTTCCGGCCACAAAAAGCCGCGCAAGGGTTTCCTCGATCGGCGCCAGGGCCTTCCTGCTCGAGACGCCCGGTGAATTCGACCTTGCCGCGCAGCGGCGGATCTGGGCTCTCTCCCAGACCGTGAAAGGCTGGGCGGACCTTGCGGAAGACATTCCGGGGATGACCAATCTGCTGGTGATTTTCAAGGAGACGCCCGAGGACCCCGATGCGGTGGTCGCACGGCTGCTGGAGGCCTGGGCGAATGCTGAGAGCATCGATCTCGATGGCAAGACCATCGAGATCCCCGTCCATTACGGCGGCGAACACGCGACCGATCTTCCGGCCCTTTGCGATCTCTCGGGCTTAAGCGACCGCGAAGTGGTGCGCATCCATCATCAAGCGACCTATCGTGTTTTCGCTTTGGGAAGCGCTCCCGGCTTCGGCTATCTGCATGGTCTCGACCCACGTATCTACATGCCACGGAAGACCGTCCCCTCGCTGAAGATGGCGAAGGGCTGCGTGACCATCGGCGGCATGCAGACCGGCGTCGCCATGCTGACAGGCCCGAACGGCTGGAATTCCATAGGCTTCGCGACACTTGAAATGTTCGATCCCGCCTCGCCGATCCCGGCCATGATGGCGCCGGGAGATACGGTCCGCTTCCTGCCGGCGAGGATCGAGCTATGATCGAGATCTTGGAAAGCGGCCCTTTCAATACGGTGCAGGATCTCGGCCGCTCCGGCTATCGCGATATCGGCGTATCGGCGAGCGGCGCGATGGATCCGCTTGCGGTCCGGATCGGCAATATTCTCGTCGGCAACGACGAGAACGCTGCCGTGGTCGAAGTGCAGACCTTCCCGTTCCGCCTGCGTTTCCAGCGGCGCATCGCCTTTGCCGTGACCGGCGCCGACGGCAATCCCCATCTCGACGGATCGGAACGGCTTGCCTGGTGCGCCTATGTCGCCGAGCCCGGACAGGTTCTCGAACTGAAGCAGCCTCCGCGGCTGGCGCGCTCCTACGTCGCGCTCGGCGGCGGGCTGGATATCCCGGTCGTCATGGGCTCGCGCAGCACGTCGCTCCGCGGCGGCTTCGGAGGCAATGCAGGCCGGCCACTGGCGAAAGGCGATCGGATCGCGGTCGGCGAGGACGCGGAGATTGCCATGCTGCCGGCCATGGGCCTCGCCGTCGTCGAACCGGCGACAGCACTCAGCGATGTCTTTCCTGCCCCGGTCGACGGCGTATTGCCGATCCGCGCCCTGCCGGCTGGCGAGCATGAGCTTTTCGCCGGAGACGGCGCAGCCTTCTGGAGCCAGATGTGGAGGATTTCCTCCCGAAGCGACCGGACCGGCTACCGCTTGTCAGGCGAACCCATCAAGCCGGTGGCATCGATCGAGATGCGCTCCCACGGTGTCGTGCCCGGCGTTATCCAGGTGCCGCCCGGTGGCGAACCGATCGTGCAAATGAGCGATGCGAACACCGCCGGCGGATATCCGAAAATCGCCGGCGTGATCGAATGCGATCTCTGGCGGCTGGGACAGGCCCGCATCGGCACCCGCCTGAGCTTTGTTCGCTCGACACACGCCGAAGCGCGCGCTGTCGAACAGGCCGTCACTAGCTATGTCGATGACGTCAGACGGACGTCCCGGATGGTCAAGCGCGCTTTGAAGGCGATGGCTTAGGACCCTCATAAGGAGGAACTCATGAAGATCGATCTGAATTCCGATATGGGCGAAGGATTTGGTCCCTACCGGCTGTGCGACGACGAAGCGATGATGAAAATCGTCTCCTCGGCCAACATCGCCTGCAGTTTCCACGGCGGCGATCCCGACACGATGGCGCGCATGGTCCGGCTCGCCAAGCTCAACGGCGTCGGCATCGGCGCTCATCCCGGCCTGCCCGACCGGCTCGGTTTCGGCCGGCGCGAAATACCGTTTTCGGCAGACGAGCTTCGCCAGCAGATGCTCTATCAGCTCGGCGCCCTGATGGCGATCGCGAGAGCCGAGCGGGTCACCGTCTCTCATATCAGCTTCCATGCGGCCATGGGCAGTATGGTCAATCGCGACCCCGTCCTCGCCGACCTGATGATGGATGCGATCGCTACCGTGGACCCCGGTCTCGTGGTCTTCGTCACGTCGGGCAGCGAGATCGAATTGGCGGCCAGACGCGCGCGCCTGAAGACGCTGGCGCTTTTCCTCGCGGACCGTGCCTATGATGCCGACGGCAAACTCGTCGCGCGCGGGCTCCCGGGCGCCGTCATCAAGGACGAAGCCTCGGTGCGCGCCCGGGTGCGGCAATTCCTGCTCGACGGGACCGTCCAGACGATCGACGGCGCCGTGATCGCCATGCCGGCACGCTCCATCCTCGTTCACAGCGACACGCCCGGCGCCCTCGAACTGGCCGGCATCGTGCGCGGCGAGATCGAAGCCAGCGGCGCGGCACTCGCTCCCGCTGCCGAACTCGCCGAATGACACAATCCCGATCGCCCGCGGGCGATCCATAACTCCAATCCCTCACCGAAGGACCATTCCGATGTCCATCAAAGCCGACCGCCTGAAAAACGTCTCGATATCCGCATCCGCCGCCATGACCCAGCGGGCCAGGGAGCTCGCCGCCAAAGGGATCAAAGTCGTCAGCCTCTCCTCCGGCGAACCGGATTTCCTCACGCCGGCGCACGCCATCGAAGCGGCGCATGCGGCGGCTCTCGCGGGCGATACGAAATATCCGCCGATGGACGGCACGCCGGCCCTCAAGGCCGCGATCATCAGGAAATTCAAGCGCGACAATAATCTCGATTATGACGCCAGCCAGATCGTCGTCTCGGGCGGCGGCAAGCAGGTGATCTTCAATGCGATGCTCGCCACCTGCAATCCGGGCGACGAGGTCGTCATTCCGACACCCTCCTGGGTCAGCTATGCCGACATCGTCAAATTCGCCGGCGGCGTCCCTGTCGCCGTTCCCTGCCACGAACAGACCGGCTTCAAGCTGCGCCCGGAGGATCTGGAGGCGGCAATTACACCACGCACCAAATGGCTCTTCCTGAATTTTCCGAATAATCCCACCGGTGCGGCCTGCTCCCGGGCCGAGATGGCCGCCATTGCCGAGGTCATGCTGCGCCATCCCCACGTCTGGATCATGACCGACGATATTTACGAGCACCTGGTCTATGACGACTTCCAGTTCTGCACCATGGCGGAAGTCGAGCCGAGGCTCTATGAGCGCGTCCTGACGATGAACGGCGTCTCCAAGGCTTACGCGATGACGGGCTGGCGGCTCGGTTTCTGCGCCGGCTCGAAAGAGTTGATGGCAGCCATCAGCAACGTCAACGGTCAGAACGGCGGCGGCATCGCGACACTCACCCAGGCAGCCGCGACCGCGGCGCTCGACGGACCTCAGGATCTCCTGAAGGAGCGGGCGGCGATCTACAAGACACGACGCGACTTCGTCCTCGACAAATTGTCCGAGGTCGAAGGGCTGCGCTGCCACAGGCCGGAAGGCGCCTTCTACATCTATCCCAACATCTCCGGGCTGATCGGCAAGACGAGCAAGGGCGGGCGCAAGATCGAAACGGATGTCGATTTCGTTATGGCGCTCGTGGAAGAGCATCATGTCGCGACCGTGCAAGGCGCGGCTTACGGAATGAGCCCCTTCTTCCGCATTTCCTACGCCACCAGCATGGAAAAACTCGGCGAGGGCTGCGCCCGCATTGCCGAGTTCTGCAGGGATATGCGCTGACCGGCAGCCCCCGTCTCAGTCTTTCAGCCGCGCTGTGAGCTCGAGGAGGATGTCCCGGACGGCAAGCGCCGGCTCCGACAGGGGATTCTGGTCGGAAACGCAAAGCGACAGGGTTTCCTCAATCCGCGGAGAGACGAGCCGGCAGATCAACGGCTCGCTCGATTCCGATACGATACGATCGGCGATGGCCTTCGGCATGATGGTCGCGCCGAGACCGTCGCCGACCGCGCGTCCCAGGGTGCGGACGATCTCGACTTCCGCCACGACCTTCAAATTGGTGCGGGTGCGCGTGAAGGCGGTATCGACTGCGCGTCGGACAAAATTATAGGCCGGCGGCAGCAGCATCGGTATCCCATCGAGAGCGTTGACCGCGACAGGTTTCGCATCCGCCTCGATCGCAAAATCGCGATGTGCGACCAGGAAAAATTCCTCGCTGAGGATCGGTTCGAACCGCACGCCTTTGATTGGTCCGGTTCCATGCAGAAGGGCCATCTCCAGCCGGCCGTTCATGATCATCTGGCTATAGGTCTGACCCACGCTTTCGGTCAGATGCAGCAGGATGCCGGGATGCCGCTTCCGCGTCTCCGCCAGCAGATCGACCGACAACGTGGCAGCGCTGCTGAAAGGAACCAGACCGACGGATACGCGCCCGGCCAAGGAATTGCCGGCCGCTGATGCATCCGCTTGCGCCTGCTCCATCTGCCGGAGGATAATCTGGGCGTGGCGATACACCGCATGGCCCGCATCGGTCATGCTGACACCCTGCTGGCTGCGGATCAAAAGCTTCTGGCCGAAATGCTCCTCCAGCGCCGCCAACTGCTGGCTGAGCGCCGGCTGCGCGATATGCAAAAGATCCGCCGCGCGCGTGATGCTGCCGCTGTCGACGATCACGATGAAGGATTTAAGGCGTCTGATGTCCATGAGGATCGGGGAACCGTTCTGATCTGCTGGGATGGCATGTTTGCAGACGCGTATAGCTTTTGCAACGCGACGCGATCGTCAACCGGCCGGGCCTTGCTGAGGCACGAACACTGCCAATAGCGCCGACATCGCATCTTTCTCTTCTTCGGCAGCCGCGCAAGGCTCCATAACCGTTGCTTATTGCTCCAGAGATAATCGGTCTTAGGCAAGGAGTTAAAGCTTCGCTACTCTCTCGATCAACAACAAGGGAACGACAATGCCATTCTCCGACTACAAGACCGCACTGGTAACCGGCGCATCCTCCGGAATCGGCGCAGCCGTTGTCGAGCGGCTCCGCCGGGAGAACATCGAGGTCCATGCCGTTGCCCGCAGCACTGAGGCGCTGCAGCAGCTGGCCGCGCGGACCGGCTGCATCCCTCATGCCATCGATGTGACCGACCGCAAGGCGATGGCCGAGCTCGCGGATCGGGTGGAATACGACATTCTCGTCAACAATGCCGGCGTCGACCGGCCGAAGAAGTTCCTCGAAGCCGACGAAGGCGACATCGATCTCATCGTCGACGTCAATCTGCGGGCGGTGCTGCACCTCTGCCGCCTGGTGGTGCCCGGCATGGTGGCGCGCGATCGCGGCCATGTCATCAATATCTCGTCGATCGCCGGCGCCTACAATTTCGGCGGCAACTCGTCCTATCACGCCACCAAGGCGGGGGTGAGCATGCTGTCCAACCAGCTGCGCATCGACGCCTTTGGCAAGCGGGTTCGGGTCACGGAAATCTGCCCCGGCCGGGTCGCTACCGACATCTTCAATCACGTCCACGGCAATGACCCCAGCGTCCGGGAACGGTTCATCGACGGTTTCGAATTGCCGCAGGCAGCCGATATCGCCGATGCGATCGCCTTCGCTATCGCAGCTCCCGTCGCGGTCAACATCGGGCATATGGAGATCACCCCGACGCTGCAGGTCATGGGCGGCCTGCAGACGGCCAAGCCGCAGCCTGTGGCGAAGACGGATCAATCCGGGGAGCCAAAACCGTGAGCGGCTTCGACCTTTCGGCGATCCTCGGAAATCCGGAATATGCCGCCATGCTGCTGCATGGCATCGAGATGACCTTCATCATCTATGCCGGATCCTGGTTGCTGGCGATGACGCTGGCGCTTCTGCTGCTGGGTCTGCGTCTGTCCCCCTTTCGCTTCGGCGATCCGTTGGTCGCCGCTTACGTTTCCTATCACCGCAACGTCCCGACGCTGGTGCAGCTCATGCTCTGGTATTTCGGGATCTTCACGCTGATGCCGAGCGGCATCGCGAATTGGCTTGCAAGCCACAATGCAGAATCCATCTTCGCGGTGATCGGGCTGGGGCTCTGCCAGGCTGCCTATTTCAGCGAAGATCTTCGTTCCGGCGTGCGCTCGGTCGGTGACGGCCAGATGCAGGCGGCCCGTGCACTGGGCCACGGCTACGTCTCGGCGATGCGTTTCGTCATCATGCCGCAAGGCGTGCGCAACGCTCTGCCGCCGCTCATCAATCACAGCGTCTCCCTGTTCAAGAACAGCAGCCTCGCCGTCGTCATCGGCGCGTCGGAACTGACGCATGCCGTCAAGGAAATCGAGAACCTCAGTTTCCGCACCTTCGAGATCTACCTGATCGGCACGGTTCTCTACCTCTTCTTTTCCCTCGTGATCATGAGCATCGGCGCCTATCTGTCGATGCGCGCCGATCCTGCCCGGAGTGCCCGCGCATGATCCAGGACATGATCGCCATCATCAAAGACTATTGGCTGCTGCTCTTGATCGGCCAATATCCGAACGGACCGCTCGGCGGGCTTGCCAATACGCTGATCCTCTCGGCGCTCAGCATCACTCTCGCCTTTCCGGCCAGCATTCTGTTTGCAATGGCGCGGCTCTCCAAGTCGCGGCTGCTGCGCTGGCCGGTCACCGCGCTCGTCTATTTCACCCGCGGCGTGCCGCTTCTGATGCTCATCCTGTGGAGCTATTTCCTGGTGCCGCTCTTGACCGGCGCCGATGTGCCGAGCTTCGTCACCATGCTGACGACGCTCGTGGTCTATCAGAGCGCGTTTCTCAGCGAAGTCGTCCGCGCCGGCATCGTTGCGCTCGGACCCGGCCAGATGGACGCGGCGCGTGCGCTTGGCCACGGCTATATGGGCGCGATGCGCTACATCATCCTGCCGCAGGCGCTCTACAACATGATCCCGAGCATCCTCTCCACTTTCGTCTCGACGATCAAGGATACGACGCTCGGCTATGTGATCAATGTGCCGGATCTCACCTTTGCGGCAAGCCAGGTCAACAACCAGCTCCTGACGCAGCCCTTCCAGGTCTTCCTCATCCTGGCGATCGTCTACTTCATCATCTGCTGGACGCTCACCTACTTCGCAAATCGCTTAGAGCGGCGCATCACGCGCCGGCGCGCCGGACTTCTCAACGTTCCCTCGGCGACTGTGGCCGCGCCATCGAAAATCGTATCGGAGCAGCTATGACCATGTCAGTTTCCGCGCAGGAATCGCAGACGATCCGGCTTTCGCAGGTCTGCAAGAGCTACGGCGACTATCCGGTCCTGAAGAACATCGATGCTGAAGTCGCGCGCGGCGAGGTGGTCGTCATCTGCGGTCCATCCGGTTCGGGAAAATCCACGCTGATCCGCACGATCAATCGTCTCGAAGAGATCAACAGCGGATCGATCTCGCTCGACGGACAGAACATCCATGCGTCGATGCGGGCGAAGGAACTCAACGCGATGCGAAGCCGGATCGGCTTCGTCTTCCAGAACTTCAACCTGTTCCCGCATCTTTCCGTGGCTGAAAACGTCTCGATGTCGCCGATCCGGGTGAAGGGCGTGGCGCCCGATGTCGCGCAGGAGAAGGCGCTCAAACTTCTCGACCGCGTCGGCCTCGCTGACAAGGCCCGAGCCTATCCCGGCCAACTGTCGGGCGGCCAGCAGCAGCGTGTGGCGATCGCCCGCGCCCTTGCGATGGAGCCGCCGGTGATGCTGTTCGACGAGCCGACGAGCGCGCTCGATCCCGAAATGGTCGGCGAAGTTCTGGCCGTGATGAAGAGCCTGGCATCGGAAGGCATGACCATGCTCTGCGTCACCCATGAAATGGGCTTCGCGCGCGAGGTCGCGGATCGGATCTGGTTCATCGATGCCGGCCAGATCATCGAAATGGCGACGCCTGAAAATTTCTTCAGCAATCCGACCCATCCTCGGGCTCAGCGTTTCCTCGCTGATCTCAGGCATTGATACCAACCATCAAAAACAAAGGAGAACAGCAATGAACTGGAAATACCTGAGCCTCACCGTCGCATTGGCCGGCCTGGCGGCGGCGATGCCCGCGAAAGCCGATCAGCTCGACAACATCATGTCGGCAAAGACCCTGCGCTGCGCGACTTTCGCCGACGTTCCTCCCTTCGCTTCGCCCGATCCGAAGACCCGCGAAATGGCCGGTTTCGACGTCGATCTCTGCGGTGCCATCGCCAAGGAATTGGGCGTCAAGGCAGAAATCAAGCCGGTTTCGGTCGAGGCCCGCGTGCCCGAGGTCAAGCTTGGCCGCGTCGACATCACCGTTGCTAACCTTGCCTATACGCTGAGCCGCGCCGAACAGATCCAGTTCAGCGATCCCTATTACCTCGCCAAGGAAATGCTGATCGTGCCGGCGGACGATGCCGGCAAGACGAAGGCCGATTATGCAGGCCAGCGCATCGCTTCAACCAAGGGCTCGACTTCGGAAATGTCGATCAAGCTCAACAAATCGGAACCGCTGACGTTCCAGGATACCGCCTCGGCCTATCTCGCCGTTCAGCAGGGCAAGGCGCGCGGCATGGTGGCCAACACCATGACGACGACCAAGTTTGTCAATGAATCGAAGAGCAAGGGCAAGGAAATGCGGATGATCGAAGAGCCGATGCTCTACCAGCCGATCGGCATCGGCATGGCCAAGGATCAGCCGGCGCTCACCGCCAAGATCAACGAAATCCTGCACAAGCTCGATGAGTCCGGCGAGATCAACAAGATCTGGGACAAGTGGCTCGGCCCGAGCACCGAATACAAGATGACCCGTACCGACAAAGTCGTGCCGCTCGCGCAGCTGAAATTCGACCCGATCCCGTAGACCAACCGGTCTCGGAACCTCCCGAAGACAATTCAACCGAGATCAGACGGCGGGATATGCCCGCCGTCTACCAACGAGGTGAGGCATCCATGATCCATATAAAAGATATCGCTGAACGGCCCAGCAAAGCCGACGTCGAGGCCGTTTCCAGATTTTCGCCGGCGACCATCCACGAAGCCCAGGGACGCCGCGGCGCACTCTCCTCGCGGCTCAAGCCCGTCGACTACCGCATGAAACTCTGCGGTCCGGCATTCACGGTCAAATGCGCGCCGCGCGACAACATCATGCTGCAGCTCGCCATCAACTACGCAAAGCCGGGCGACATCATCGTCGTCTCGGCCGGTGAATACGAAGAGGCCGGTTCCTTCGGTGACGTGCTTGCCAATGCCTGCCTGGCAAAGGGCATCGGCGGTCTCGTCACCGACACCGGCGTGCGCGACACGTTGCAACTGCGGGAACTCGGTTTTCCGGTCTTCTCGCTCAGCGTCTGCATCAAGGGGACGGTCAAGGAAACCATCGCGGCGGTAAACGATCCGATCATCGTCGGCGGCGAAACCATCAATCCCGGCGATATCATCGTCGGCGATGCCGACGGTCTGGTGGTCGTGCGCAGGCAGGAAGCGCAGGAGGCCGCCCGACTGTCGCAGGCGCGCGAAGATGCCGAAGCCGGCTATATCGCAGCCTACAAGGCGGGCAAATCGGTCATCGACGTCAGCAATCTGGCACCGGTGCTGAAAGCCAAGGGCCTTGTCCTCGACATCTGAGACGATCGCTTCACTCCCAGCCCGCGCCGACTCTCCGGTCGCGGGCTCAGATATTCTCAGGCGTCACGATTTCGAAGGTGATGGTCCGCTGGATCGTACTGCCCGACCCACCCTGGACGATCGTCTCGATCATTGTCTCAACCAGAATCGCGGAGGTCTGTTCCAGCGGATGACAGAGCGCCGCGGTAATCATCCCTTCTGATAGACCTTTTCGCGTCTCCGGGCCAATGTCCCGGCAGACGAGACGGATGGTTCGGCGCCGTTCCTGAGGAACTTCTCTCAGAGCCCGCAACACTCCTGAAATGCCGCCGCCGACGATCAGGATGCCGGTAAGGTCGTCCGTCGTCGCCAGCAGTTCCTTGACCATCCGGTAGGCCTCGTTCGGCTCCTCATGCGTGGGGCGGCTGTCCTCGATGGTCAGATGTGGCGCATGTTCGCGCACATAAGAGCGGAAGCTCGCATCGGAGACGTCCTGACATTGGTAACGGTGGTTGCCAATGAAGACGGCAATGCGCCCCGGTCCGTGGGTCATGTTGGAGATCAGCCATGCCGCCGTCCGGCCCATTTTCCAATTGTCGGCTCCGACATAGGCGGCGCGTTCCCGGGCGGATTGGTCGGTAATATAGGCGATAACAGGCTTGCCCTTCTCATGTAGCTCGCGAATGGCCTGGGCGATGACCGGGTGATCGGCGGCGACCACGGCGACGGCGTCACAATTTGCCCCGAGTGCCTTGAGCCGACCGGCAATATTTTCCGGCGTCAACAGATCCACGAAATCGACCACGGGATCGATGATTTCGTCACGCCTGGCGCGGCACGCCTCGACGATCTTCTTGCCGAACAACTGGTAGAGCTCGCGGCTGGATTGCTGCAGCAGAAAGCCGAGCCGGTATTTCGGCACCGACTTGCGCAACCGGTCCTCGATTGCGCCGGCCCCGTAAAAGCCGATCCGTTCGGCCGCAGCTTGGACGCGCTGCACCGTCGTGCCTTTGACGGAAGCGGTGCCGGCCAGAATCCGATTGACGGTCGCAATGGAGACATCGGCCTCCTTGGCAAGGTCGGAGATGGTCGGCCGCCGCATGATTATTCTCTCCATCGTCGGAACGTTCGTATCATTGTGATTGATACTCTGTGATACTTTATGCATGTTTAGTATGATTTCACATTTCGAGAATTTCAAGCGGTGATATGTTTCTCTTCACGGTCACGCCAGGGAGGCGGACCATGGGAGGAGATTGAGATGACTAAATTTCGCCGCCTCGCGGCAACCGTGTCGGCTGCCGCCGTTATGATCTGCACCGCCACGGCCGTTATGGCCGCCAACATCTTCGTCGTGGGCGGAAAGCCGGACGATCCCTTCTGGTCGATCGTCAAGCGAGGCGCCGAGGATGCCGGCAAGGTCGCCGAAGCGCAGGGCGGCAAGGTCGTCTGGCTCGGCCCCCAGAACTACGACAATCTTGGCGTCGATGCGGCCGAGCTGATCCGTCAGGCGATCGACCAGGGCGCCGATGCGATCGTCGGTCCAGACTGGGTGCCGGAAGCCATGGATCCCGCCTTCAAAGCGGTCGTCGACAAGAAAATTCCGCTGGTTATCTATAATGCCGGCGGAATCGAAGCCGCCGACCGTCTTGGCGCGATGAACTATGTCGGCTCCAACGACTATCTATCCGGCAAGGCAGCGGGCACCTACTTCGCCAAGCATGATCTCAAGAACGCCGTCTGCCTCAATACGCTGCCCGGTGCGGCAAACATCGAAGCCTTCTGCAAAGGCATGACCGATGGTGTGACCGAAGGTGGCGGCACCGGTTCGGCGCTGCCGCTGCCGGCGACCTCGTTCGGTTCGGCAACCGCCGTGGCGCAGGCCCTCAAGGCACATCTTCTGCAGCATCCCGAGATCAAGGCCGTCTTCGCGATCGGCAACGTCGACACGAATTCGGCGGTCAACGGTGTGACGCAGGCCGGCAAGCAGGGGCAGGTGAAGGTCTGCGGCATGAATATGGATGAGACCGTTCTGAACAATATCAAGAGCGGCAGCCAACTTTGCGCGATCGACCAGCAGGGTTACCTGCAGGGCTACCTCGCAGTCTCGATCCTGAACGGCAACGTCAACTACGGCCTCACCGTACCGACGCGTGAGATCCTGACCGGGCCCGGCGTCATCGACGCCTCCAACGTCGACGCCACCCTGGCAGGTGTGAAGGCCGGCGCCCGGTAAGGGGATCGGCCGAACGTCGGAAGCTGCCTGCCCCTCACGCAAGCGGCTTCCATTCTTTCAAAAGCGCCGGCCGTATCGGTCGCGCGGCTTTATGGTGGTGTCAAATGAACGCGAGAAACGATGTCCTCGCCTCTTCGGTTCCTTCGAGCGGCCATGCCAAGGCGACCATCGGTCAGCTTTCCCGGCGCCCTGAAGCCGGCTCGTTGCTGGGCTTGATTGCGGTGTTCGTCTTCTTCGCCCTGCTGGGCGGCAAGGTTTTCCTGTCCGCTGCAGGCTATGCAAGCTGGCTTAACGTCGCCGCCGAGATCGGTATCGTCGCGCTGCCGATCGGGCTCCTGATGATCGCAGGTGAAATGGACCTGTCGATCGGCGCGGTGATCCCGGCATCATCGCTGACGGTGGCGATCATATCAGGCCACTACGGCCTCCCCGAGATCGTGGGAATTTCCGCCGGCCTAGGCGTCGGGCTGATCGTCGGGCTCTTCAATGGCTATCTGGTCAATCGCACCCGCGTGCCGTCTTTGATCATCACCATCGGTTCCATGTTCGGCGTCATGGGATTGACGCTGGGCTTCACCGTGCTCATTGCCGGCAGCACCGGCGTATCGCTCGTGCCGAGCCCGACCGTCAAGGCGATCCTTGGCGATTTCATCGGCGGCATGTTCCAGGTGACGGTCTTCTGGTGGGTCCTGTTCGTGGCGGCGTTTTTCTGGCTGCTGCACATCTCGCCCGTCGGCAACTGGATCTTCGCTCTCGGTGGCGACAAGGTCTCGGCCCGTAACGCCGGCATTCCGACGCAAAGGTTGACCATCGCGCTTTACATGATGTCGGGCTTTTCCGCCGCCTTCGTCGGCGTCAGCCAGGTGCTTGTCTATCAAAGTGCGCAGGTGCTCGGCGGGCAATCCTTCATCTTCAATTCGATCATGTGCGTGGTGATCGGCGGCGTTCTTCTGACTGGAGGCGCCGGATCGGTGGTCGGCATCGTCTTCGGCACGCTGACTTTCGCGATCGTCAATCAGGGCATCTATTTCACCGGCATTGACCCGAACCTCGGCAGCGTCATCATCGGGGCGCTCCTGCTGCTCGCCGTGATGATGAATGACAAGTTCCGGCTGATGGCGATGTCCTACGCGGCGAAAAAGAAGAAGTGAGGGCAGGGAGATGAACGGCTTTTCCATTGGATTGTTTGTGCGCCGTCCGGAATTCGGCGCCATGTTGAGCTTCGTCGCGGTGATCGCCTTCTATGTCGCCTTCGGCGGAGTGAGCCTCGGCGCGCTCTTCGGCGCGGCAAGCTGGATCAATTTCGCGGCTAATCTCGGCATCGTCGCCTTGCCCGTCGGCCTCCTCATGATATCAGGCGAACTCGATATCTCGATCGGCGCGATGATCCCGGCGGGCTCGATGACGATCGCCATTCTCTCGGGCTATTACGAATTGCCGATCGTCGTCGGCATGCTCGGTGCGCTCGCCATCGGTGTTGTCGTGGGACTGCTTAATGGTTTCCTGGCGGTGCGCACCAGCGTGCCCTCGCTGATCATCACGCTGGGCACGCTGGTCGCGGTGCAGGGTCTCGTCCTTGCAGGATCGGTCATTCTGACCGGAGCCGCTTCGGTTCCGCTCAATGCACCGGCCTGGGCCAAGACCCTGTTCGGCGATCTCATTCAGGGCAAATTCCAGGTGATCATTCTGTGGTGGGTCGCGCTGACCGTAGTCTTTGGCTTCGTTCTGCACGCAACACGCTACGGCAACTGGATCTTCGCGATGGGAGGAGACGAGGTCAGCGCGCGCAACGCCGGCATCCCGACAGACCGCCTGAGAATCGCTCTTTTCGTTCTGTCGAGCACGGCCGCCTCTTTCGTCGGAATGTGCGGCGCCATCCTCTTCAATTCCGCGCAGGTCTCGGGCGGCATGAACTACATCTTCAATACGATCGTCTCGATCGTGGTGGGCGGCGTGCTGCTTACCGGCGGCTTCGGCTCCGTGGCCGGGATCTTTCTCGGTGCACTGACCTTCGCCGTCGTCAACCAGGGCATTTACTTCACCGACATCGACCGCAACTGGTCCAACCTGTTCATCGGCGTGATGCTGATGGCCGCCGTTCTGATGAACGACACGTTCCGGCAGATGGCGTTGAGCTTCGTGTCGAAGAAAAACAAGTGAGCTTCAACCATGTCCGACAATATTCCAATTCTTGAACTTCGAAATGTCGACAAGAGCTTCGGCCCGATCGACGTGCTGCACGACATCTCGCTCAAGGTCCGGGCGGGCGAAGTGCTCTGCCTGCTCGGCGACAACGGCGCCGGCAAATCGACGCTGATCAAGACGCTTGCCGGGGTCCACAAACCGACGCGCGGCACCATCCTGATGGACGGTGCGCCGGTCGAATTCAGCGGACCGCGCGAGGCACAGGAAAAGGGCATCTCGACGGTGCATCAGTTCGGCGGCACGTTTCCGCTGATGTCGATCGGCCGCTCCTTCTTCGTCGGCGTCGAGCCGACCAAGGGCTGGGGGCCGTTCAAGGTCTATGACCGCAGGAAGGCCAATGAGATTGCGGTCAAGGCCGTGCAGGACTTCGGCATCACCCGGATCGATGATGGCGACCGTCTCGTCGGCGGGCTTTCGGGCGGCGAACGCCAGTCGCTGGCGATTGCGCGGGCCGTGCATTTCGGGGCGCGTGTGCTGATCCTCGACGAACCCACGGCCGCGCTCGGCGTCAAGCAGGCGGCACACGTGCTGCGGATCGTCAACGAGGCGAAGCGGCGGGGCCTGGCCGTGATTTTCATCACCCATCAGGTCATGCATGCGGTGGCGGTCGGCGATCATTTCGCCGTGCTCATCCGCGGGGCCATCGCCGCCGATTTCCGCAGGGGCGAGAAGAGCCGCGAGGAGATTACCGACCTGATGGCCGGCGGCGAAACCATGGCCGGCCTCGAAGCGCAGATCGACACCTACGTGGCCAGCCACGAAGGGCAGCCGCCGCCGGCACGCTAACGGCTGACGGCACCACACAAGAGACAGCGCAATAACGCACAGCTTCCGGCGGGCCAGAAAGACGGCGGCCGGAGAAGGGAAAATCATGTCCGCAATCTGGAGGTCAAAATGAAGATCGCAATCGACCCGTTCATGCATCGGCATCTCTCGCTCGAGGAGCTGCCCGGAAAGGTGAAGGAACTCGGCTACGACTGGATCGAGCTATCCCCACGCGGCGATTTCCTCGAATGGTTCAAGGCGCCGCGCGTCTTTCCCGAGCGGATCAAAACATTGAAGCGCTCGCTGAAGGAGGCGGATGTCGGGATCGCCTCGCTGCTGCCGATGTACCGATGGGCCTCCAACGATGAGACCGAGCGCAAGGCGGCGGTGAAGCACTGGAAGCGGGCGATCGAAATCGCGGTCGAGCTGGAGGTCGACACGATGAATTCGGAGTTCGGCCGCGGCCCGCATCCGGACAAGGGATCTTGCTATTGCTGCCATACCGGCTCGATGATCGAGGCCTGCGAGGACGCCTGGTGGCGCTCGATGGAAGAGCTGGTGCCGGTCTTCGAGCGCGAGGGCATTCAGCTCAATGTCGAGCCGCACCCGGAGGACTGGTGCGAGACGCTGCAGCCGGCGCTCGACATCATCCGCACGGTCAATTCGAAGAGCGTCAAGTTCCTCTATTGCGCCCCGCACACCTTCTATTTCGGCGACGACACCAAGGCGATGCTGCGCGAGGCGAAGGACGTGCTGGCGCATGTCCATGTCGGCGACACCTTCAACCACAAGGCTTCGTCGGGCCTCAGATATATCCTCAACCCGCCCGGCACCAATGCCCGGGTGCACCAGCACCTCAATATCGGCCAGGGCGAGGTTCCCTGGGACGAATTCTTCGGCACGCTCGCCGAGATCGGCTTCGACGGCATCATGACCGCCTGCGTCTTCGCCTGGGAGGACAAGGCAGACCACAGCGGCACCTTCATGCGCTCGGAAATGCAGCGTTACTTCGACAAATATTGGGGGGCGAAATGAGCCTCCAGGTTGGAGTCATCGGTACGGGTATGATCGGTCAAGATCATATCCGTCGCCTGACGAATGTCGTTTCCGGCGTTGAAGTCGTCGGCGTGACCGATATCGATCAGGCCCGCGCCGTCGCTGCCGCCCCCGCAGGGGCGGAGGTATTCGCCACCCCTTCGGCGCTGATCTCTTCGGAAAAGGTCGAGGCCGTGATCATCTGCTCGTGGGGGCCGGCGCATGAGGAGCAGTTGCTCGCCTGCATTGCCTCCGGCAAGCCGGTCTTCTGCGAAAAACCTCTGGTGACATCCGAGGCCGCCGCGCTTCGCGTGATGGAGGCCGAAGTCGCCGTCGGCCGGCGGCTTATACAGGTGGGCTTCATGCGCCGCTTCGATGCCGATTATCGCCGGTTGAAAGCGGTCATCGACGGAGGCAAACTCGGCGCACCGCTGATGTTCCATTCCGTGCATCGCAATGCCTCAGTTCCCGAGGGGCTCTACACCTCGGAGATGCCGCTGAACGACACGCTGGTGCATGACGCCGATATTTCCCGCTGGCTCCTGTCCGACGAGGTCATTGGGGTAGAGGTGCGCGCGCCGCGCCGTTCCTCGCGCGGCGGCCCGTTGCGCGGCCCAGTTTTCGTGCTCCTGCATATGGCCTCCGGCGCGCTCGTCGATGTCGAGATTTCGGTGAACATCGCCTATGGCTACGACATCCGCGGCGAGGTCAGCTGCGAGGCGGGTGTCGCCGCGCTTCCGAACCGCCCGGCGACCGTGATTTCGGATTCGAAGGGTATTCGTCAGGCGATCCCCGAGGACTGGCGCGAGCGCTTTATCGACGCTTATGACCAGGAATTCCGCGAATGGATCGTCGCCGCCTCGAATGGCACGGCCTCCGGCCCTTCCACCTGGGACGGATATGCGGCGACGCTCGTGGCCGACGCCGCCCTACGGGCCGTAGTCAGCGGCGGCTTCGAACCAGTCAACATGATAGCGAAACCCAATCTCTACGGACGTCCGACCGCCATGGCGGCGGAGTGATCCGGCAGGTATTTCAGGAGCGATGATCGGATGATCAACGGAGAAAGATTGATCGAACGCCCCTTGCGCTGGGGCATGGTCGGCGGCGGCCGCACCGGGCAGGTCGGCTACAAGCATAGAACCGGCGCCCAGCGGGACGGCACCTATCGGCTTGTCTGCGGAGCCTTCGACCTCGACGCCGAGCGCGGGCGCGATTTCGGCACGAAGATCGGCGTCGCCGCCGACCGATGCTACGGCGACTATAAGGAGCTGATCGCCGGGGAGGCCGGGCGCGAGGACGGCGTCGAAGTCGTCTCGATCGCCACGCCGAACTTCACCCATTACGAGATCACCAAGGCATGCCTGGAAGCCGGGCTGCATGTGATCTGCGAAAAGCCGCTGTTCTTCACAGTTGCCGAATGCGACGAGGTTGCCAGGCTCGCAGAAGAGAAGGGCCTGATCGTCGGCGTCACCTATGGTTTCACCGGCCATCCGCTGGTTCACCAGATGGCGGCGATGGTCAGGAAGGGCATGCTCGGCGATATCAGGATCGTCGACATGCAATATACCCACGGCTTCAATTCGGGCGACGATGTCGGCGCAGGTGAAGCCGTGAAATGGCGCACCAATCCGAAGACGGCCGGCCCGACTTTCGTTCTCGGCGATATCGGCACCCATCTCTACTATCTCTCCGAAGTGGTGCTGCCGCATCTGAAGATCGAAAGGCTGCTCTGCGACCGCAAGGCCTTCATTCCGACCCGCGCGCCGCTCGAAGACCATGCGACCGTTCTCATGCATTACGACAACGGCGCCCGCGGCCGTCTTTGGGTTTCCTCAGTGGACGCCGGCAACATGGGATCGCAGCGCTACCGTTTCGTCGGCTCCAAGGCCTCCGTCGAATGGTCCGATTCCCATCCGGATCAGTTGATCTACGAAGTGCAGGGTGAACCGAACCGCACCCTGCACCACGGCATGCCCTACCTCGAAGAAGAAAGCCTGGCGGCCGACCGCATGGGCGGGCTGCACACCGAGGGCCTCGGCGACAGCTGGGCGAACATCTACCTCTGGATCGCCCAGGCGATCGACGCCAAGCGACGCGGCGACGTGGCCTTCCTCAAGGGTCATCATTATCCCGGCATTAGGGCCGGGACCGAAGGCGTGCGCTGGCTGGAAAACTGCGTCCGCTCGGCAGATGCGGGCGCTGCCTGGGTCGCCTTCGAGTGACCGAGCAGGGGGGCGCGCCGGATCTCCTCCATCCTCCTCCCGAGGCGCGTCCCCCAATCCTCTCTTTTAGAAAGATAACGAGATGAAACTTTCCATTTGCACCGATGTTATGGGCGACCTTTCTTTCACTGACATGCTCGACAAATGCGTCAAACTCGGCGTCGAAGGCATCGAGATGACCGGCGGCGGCTGGTCGCGCGCGCCGCATTTCCGCGCCGACGCGTTGCTGGCCGACAAGGGTCTGCTGAAAAGCAAGCTTAGGGAAATCGAAGCCCGCGGCCTGGAGATTGCCGCCCTCAATTGCTCGGCCAATCCGCTCGATCCGGGCGAGATGGGCAAGCGTCACCGCAAGGAGATGGAGCAGACGATCCGCCTCGCCGGCGAAATCGGCGTCAAGACGATCGTGACGATGTCCGGGCTGCCCGAAGCCGCCCCCGGCGACACCGTGCCGAACTGGCTCGTCTACACCAAGAGCTGGCCCGAAGAGATGCCCGAGCGCGACCGCTACCAGTGGGAAGACCGTGCCTTCCCGCTCTGGCACGACCTGGTGAAGCTCGCCAGGGAAGTCGGCGTCGAAAGATATGCGCTCGAAAACTTCTCGGCCATGCTGGTCTGGAACCCGGAGACCCTGTTCCGCCTGCGCAACGAGGTCGGCTCCTCCGTCGGCATGAACCTCGATCCCAGCCATCTGTTCTGGAAGGGCGCCGATCCGATTGCTTCGGCCCGCGCTCTGGGCAGCGCCATCCATCATTGCCACGGCAAGGACACGCGCATCGAGCGCGGTCTCGCCGACGTCAATGGTCTGCTCGAACTCAAGGACGTCACCGACGTCGCCAACCGCAGCTGGAATTATGTCGCCGTCGGCGCCGGCCATGATCTGCAGTGGTGGAAGGAGTTCTTCTCCGTCGTGCGCATGGTCGGCTACAACGGCTGGGTCAGCCTTGAGATGGAAGACTTCACCATGTCGGCCGAAGCCGGTATCCGATCCTCGATCGATGCCCTGCAGGCCACGATCAGCCGATGATGACGCGGCGCGGGCGACGATGACCAATCGAAGCGGCATGGGCGGTCCCGGCTCGGATCCCCTTAGCGGCGGGCGCGCCTGCACGTGGTGGCGCTCAAAGATCGATCTGGACACTATTATGGACACATGTTCTATAAAGTGGACAGATTCGACGGGAGCGCGCCATGCATCTTTCCATGTGGACTTATCCCTGGGATATCCAGGACCAGGGGCTCGACCTCTTCGCTGCCGAGCTTACCGGCCGGGCAGGCGTCACGACGGTCAGCCTGGCGACTTCCTATCATGCCGGCCGCTTCCTCCAGCCGCGCAGCCCCCAGCAGAAGGCCTACTTCCCCGAGGACGGAACGGTCTATTTCCGGCCGGATGAAAGCCTGTGGCAGGACAAGCTGATTCGGCCGCTGATGGCGGGCAACGTGACCGAGCGCGGCGATATGCTGGAAGCGCTCGTCAGCAAGCGCGAGACAACGGGTCTCAAGGTCTCCTGCTGGACGGTCTGTCTGCACAATACCCGTCTCGGCATGCTGCATCCCGATCACGTGACACGAAACGCCTTCGGCAATCCCAATTATTACAACCTCTGCCCCTCCAGCCCAGCCGCGCGGGATTATGTCGTCACTCTCGTGCAGGACATCACGACGAACTACCGGCCTGACATGGTCGAGCTCGAGAGCCCGAACTTCATGGGCTTCGCGCATGAATATCATCACGAGAAGGACGGGGTCGGCCTGAATGCCGAAGACGATTTCCTGCTGTCGCTCTGCTTTTGCGATCATTGTATCGCGCGCGCCGCCAGGGCCGGCGTGCCCGTGGAAGGCGCGCGCAGAACTGTGGCGCGCTTCATCGCCGAGCTCTGCGAACGGGCCGTGCCGGAGCGGCAGTTCCCGGATTTCCCGGCGGCTGGCATCGATGCCTTCCGGGGTCATTCCGATCTTCATGCCTATCTTGCGTGGCGCAGCGAGCCGGTGACCAGCCTGATCGGCGAGATCAAGGCCGCGGCCGATCCGGCGACGCGTATCGTGCTTATCGACCTGAAGGACGGCTGGCTCGGCGGCGTCGATCTCGCAGCCGTCGGCAAGCTCTGCGACGGCGCGATTCTTTGCTGTTACGACATGAAGCCGGAGGCCGTCGGCGATGTCATCCGAGCTGGGCGAGCGGCAATCGGGCGGGAAAAGTTCCTTGGAGCCGGCCTGCGCGTCTTCTATCCCGAGGTCGGAGAGGCTGCAGTGCTGGCGGCCCGCGCCAAGGCCGCCGTCGATGCCGGCGCCGACGGCGTCAATTTCTACAACTACGGCCTCATTCCGGCAAAGCGCCTCGACTGGGTCAAGGCCGCGGTGGACGCAATCAGCTAAGTGGGATCTCGCGCGCGGGGATCGGCTCAGGATGCGATGGGTTCGGCGACCTGGATCAGGCAGTCCCCCGCCTGGCTGTCGCAATGCAGCCTGTGGGAAATCACCATGCCGCTCTCGGCAAAGCGCAGCTCTTCCTCCGGCTGGTCCAGGCGTTCCAGATCATGATACCATCCCGCCAAATCGCCGGCGGCAACGGCGGTGCCGAGCCCGACAGCCGGCTCGAACCAGCCTCTGCGGCTCGCATAGATGCCCTGGCTGTGCCGGGATAGCGAAAGCAGTTGCAGCGGCCCGGGCTGAGGGAGTGGTCCGCGCGACAGGACCGGGCGCTCGACAATGCCGAGTGTCAAAAGCAGCCGGTCGATTGCCGCCGCCGTGAAGGCCATCGTCGCGGGCGTCACGGTTCCGCCACCGCCGAACTCGCCGGAAAGCCCGATGATCCCCGCCCTTGCCGCGGCCCCCATCGATGTCGGCGCCGCCGACCCGTTATCGGCGATGAAGGCATGCGACGCGCCCATCGCCCGCATCAGCGAGACGGATCGCTCGAAGCGGACGGCATCGGCCTGCCGCTCGATCAGCGTGCAGGGCAGGTGCGCCATCGACGTGCCGCCCGAATGCAGGTCGAGCAGGACGTCGTGGCGCGGAAAGAGTCCACGTTCGAGGAAATGCGCCATCCGCGCCGTCGGCGTTCCCATCGGATCGCCGGGAAAGGCCCGGTTGAGGTTGCCGCCGTCGAAGGGCGAACAGCGCTTGGCCGCCATCACCGCCGGCAGGTTCGCCATCGGCAGGATGGTGACGGCGCCGCGGATTTCCGCAACGTCCAACAGCCGCATCAGCCGGCCGAGCTGCAGTTCACCCTCATACTCGTCACCATGATTGCCCGCCATCATCAGCAGAGACGGACCCTCGCCGTTCCTGAGATGAAGGACCGGGATGCGGATCTGATAATAGGGCGAACGGTCCACAGAATAAGGAATGGCGAGGTGGCCGGCCTGCCGGCCCTCGCGCAAGAAGTCGATCGGGTTGACGAGGCCGCTGTGCATGATGTCTCCAGTCCGGGCGGTTACTTCACCGTCAGAGCGCGGCGACCGCGGTCATCTCGACGCGCAGATCGGGATCGGCGAGGCGTGCTTCGGTGCAGGCGCGCGCCGGCGGGTTTTCGATGTCGATCCAGCCGTCATAGACGCCGTTCATCGCCTCGAAATCGACGATTGCCGGCAGGAAAACATTGACGGCGATCAGACGCGAGCGGTCCGTACCGGCTTCCTTCAAAAGAGCGTCGATCTTGCCGAGCACATCGCGAGTCTGCTCTTCGATCCCAGCCTTGCGATTTTCCGCGACCTGGCCGGCAATATAGACGAGACCGCCATAGCTGACGGCTTGGCTCATTCGCGAACCTTTCTGATAACGCTGGATCATGGGCAGGTTTTCCTTTTCTTGCTTTTGGAAGGAGAGGTCAGCCGAAGCTTGTGAGATAGGCCGCCGTCACCGAATGCTCGGGGTCGAGACCATAGAGAATGGCGTGTCGGTCAAGGCAGGTGCAGGGATGCGAGATGCCGAACTCGATCACGTCGCCGACGCGGACGTCGCTCGCCTCGGCAAGGGCGACGAAGGCGTGTTGATCGTTGAGGCGGAAAACCTCGGCGCCCTTGAGATCGCCGAGACATGCCCCATCGCGATAGAGCGCCAGCGGCCGCGGCAGCCCCTGGTCCATCGCCACGTCGCGCAGGCCCATGCCTGAGATCGCAAGCCGCGGCTCCGGCCGCGACAGGACCTCGGCCCAGACCCGCAGCGCCGGACGAAACCCTGCCGCAGCCGAAAGCGTCTCGCCGCCGATACCGAAGCCGCCGCGCGCATCAAGGCCGGCAAGGCCGCGCTCGTAGACGCCGTGATCGTGGAAGAAGATGGCGCCGCTTCGCAGGATCAGCCGGCAGGCCGGATCGGCCGCAATCGCGGCCGAAAGCCCGGCAATCACGGCATCGAAAAACACCGAGCCGCCTGCCGTCACAAGAAGCGCCCGGTCAGGGCCCGTGCGGGCGCGCACCTTCGGCAGAAAATCTGCCGTCATCGCCATCAGAGCCTCGATGCGAAGCATCGTCTCTTGTGAATCGGCGGTCGCGGCAGCACCTTCATAGGCGGCAATGCCGCTCAACCGGAAGGTCGACGTCTCCGCGGTAAGGATCGCATCGAGAACTGCCTCCGCGGCAGCGGCGCTGCGGATGCCGGCCCGGCCGGCACCGAGCTCCACCAGCAGGCCCAGAGGCGGCAGGTCCGTACGCTCTCGCCAGGCGGATCGGAGCGCTTCGACAAGCGCTGCCGAATCCACGAAGACGTGGAGTTCCGCATCGGGATACTGGCCGAGCAAAGCCGCAAGCCGTCGGGCGGCCGCCACGCCGCCGATCTCGTTGGCGAGGATGAGGCGGCGTTGTCCCGCCTTGAACAGGACGGCGGCCTGGCGGATATCGGCGACCGTGGTGCCCCAGGCACCCGCCGTCACAAGCGCCTCTGCCAGCACCGTCGACATCGGCGTCTTGGCATGCGGAGCGATGTCGGCGCCATGGCTTTTCACATAGGCCATCATCAGTTCGACATTGGAGGAGAAGGCCTGCCGGTCGAGCGAGATCAGCGGCAGAGCCATCCTGCCGTCATAGGGCTTCCATCCCTGCTTGCCGATTTCCGAGAGCGAAAGCGGCGGATGGCCCGGTGGAAAGCCGCGCACCCGCTCGTCGATCAGCACGTTTTCCCACGCAGCATGAAGGTCAGACATAGCAGCCCCTCCGGGCGTCGGCCGGATCGGCGATGCCGAGACGGTAGGTGTCGTTGGCGGTGGCAAAAAACAGAGCGCGCTGCTCGTCCAGAGAGAAGTGTGAGGCGGCCGTACGGAAAACCTCGTAGACCTCGTCGAAAGAGGCGTGCAGACCTGCGACCGGAAAATCGCTCGCAAACATCGAACGTTCAGGCCCGAAACAATCGAGGCAATGCTCGATCACCGGCCGTAGGCTTTCGAGTGTCCAGTCATTGTCGTAGGCGACGAGATCGGAAATCTTCAGCCGCACGTTGGGCTCTCTGCCGAGCGCCCGCAGGCCGCGGCGCCAGAGCGCCATGCCCTCCTGTGTCCTGTCGGCAGGGCTTCCGCCGTGATTGAGCACGAAAAGCGTTTGCGGAAAAGCCCGGGCGAGCTCGAGCGCTTCACCCATCTGCCAGGGATAGAGCATCAGGTCGAAGACGAGCCCGAGCCGCGTGGCATGGGCAAGGCCTGCTCGCCAGGCAGGATCGCTCATGCGATCCGGACGCGACGCAAAACTCTTGGCCACATCGGGATGCCAGCTCAGAATATCGCGGATGCCGACGACGTTGGGATGTTCCGCTTCCGCCTCGAGCAGGCGCAGGGCGTCCGGCCGGTCGAGGGCAATGCCGGCGATATAACGGTGCGCCACACCGGAGCCGCGGTCGAGGCCATCCAGCCAGCGGCTCTCCTCCAGCGGATAGGCAGCGGACCAGCCGGCCTCGACATGGACGGTCGCAACCACGTTCTGGCGCGCGGCGTCGGCTCGATAATCGTCGATGCCATAGTCGCGCAGGATCGGCGCTAAGCTCCCGAACACCATCCCTTCACCTGATACCCGCGCTTTATGAAGCCAGGGATGACGCTGAAGGCCGAGGTCCCAGAGATGGTGGTGCGGGTCGATCACCGGCCCATCATAGCGTCCCGTCATCGGCGCGCCTCGCGGCCGGAAACGAGCAGAAGGGCGAGGATCAGCGTGCCGAACATGATCGACCGCCAGCCGGGCGATGCGTTGACGACGGTGATCAGCGCCGTCGCCGTCACAAGCAGGATCGCTCCCGGGATGGTCCCGGCATAGGTGCCGCGGCCGCCGAGGATCGAGGTGCCGCCGAGCACGACGGCAGCGATCGAGGTCAGCAGATAGGGATCGCCGATGCCGACATAACCCTGCCGGTTCATGCCGAGAACCAGAATGCCGGCAAGCCCTGCGAAAAGGCCCGACAGGGTATGGGCGATCAGCGTGTTGCGAGTGACGCTGACGCCGGAAAGCCGGGCAGCCAGCGGGTTCGCTCCAAGCGCGAGGAAACGGGCGCCGATCGGCATGCGGTGGACGAGCAGCAGGACGACCACCGCGACGGCTAGCCACAGAATGATGCCCGAGGGAATGCCGAGCGGCCGCGCCTGCCCGAGCAGGATGACGGCGGGATTGCTGACGGTGACGGCGCTGCCACCGGCGACGATGACGAGCAGGCCCTGCAGGAAGGTCGCCATGGCAAGCGTCATGATGATAGGTGGGACGCGGAGATAGGTGGCACCTGCGCCGTTCATCAAGCCGATGCCGGTGGCGATAGCAAGCGCTGCCGTAGTGCCGGCAAGGCCGGTCGGATCCCAAGCTGGCGAAATCAGCGGCAGAAGGATCGCCGTGACCGTGATGACCGCGCCGACGGACAGGTCGATGCCGCCCATCAGAATAACCAACGTCTGCCCGGCGGCGACGATGCCGATCACGGCGGCGAGCTCGAGGAGGTAGCGCAAATGGCCGTAGGCGCCGAAGCCGCGCAGCGTGAAGCTTGCGATGATCCAGACGAGCGCCACCAGAAGAAAGGTCAGGAGCGGCGGGTTGCGGAATGCTGATCTGATGATGTTCATCGCCTTGCCCTCCATGCGCCAAGAAGTTCCGGAACGGCGACCGCGCCGACGATGATCAAGCCTTGCGCGACGTATTGCGCCACCGGCGGGAAGCCGAGGAAGAACATGACGTTGATCATGACCGAGAGCAGCAGGCTGCCGCAGATCGCGCCGCGCATCGTGCCCTTGCCGCCGAGGAAGCCGACGCCGCCGAGCACGGCGGCAGCGATCGAATTCAGCGTGAAGGGCGTGCCGATGACAGGATCCCCGGAGCCGGTCTGCGCGGCGACGAAGAGGCCGGTCAGCGCTGCCAGCAGACCGGAGAGCGCGAAAGCTGTGACCTTCACCCGTTCGACCGGCACGCCGGAACGGAATGCGCCGACCGGGTTGTCGCCGGCCGCATAGATGCCGAGGCCGAGCGGCGTGGCGAGAAACAGCTTCCACAGCGCCAGGATCGCCAAGAGCATCAGAAAGGCGACGGGCGTATGGCCGGCCAGCACCGTCGACAGCCAGTCGGGAACGATGCCACCCGGCCGCGGCAGCAGGATGAGTGCGACGCCGCTGATGATGAAGGAGCCGGCGAGCGTGACGATGATAGCGGGAAGCCTCAGATAGGTGACGATGGCGCCGGTGGCGGCGCCGACCGCAAGGCCGGCGGCGGCGACCGCGAGAATGCCGCCCGACACGCCGAGCGCCCCTTCCATCGTCGTCGCGGCGATGACCGCGCCGAGGCTGACGAGCGGACCGATCGCCAGCGTGATGCCGCCGTTCAGCATGAGCAGCGCCTGCGCCATGGTGACGAGTGCGAGCGGGAACCAGTTCTGCGTGAACTTCGAGAAGCCACCGATCGAAAGGATGCCCGGAAAGAGCATCGCATAGAGGATGAGAAAGGCCGCGACCACAAGATAGAGGCCGGAGAGGCCGCGATTGCGGCGCATCTGGATCGAGGGATAGAGCCGGGATGAAGAATTGGTGTTCATGCCGCCTCTCCCTGTGCCGTGGTGGTGACGCCCATGGCCGCACCGACGATCGCTCCTTCACTGATATCATCCTGCGACAGCACCGCCGCGACGCGGCCCTCGCGCAGAACCACGACACGATCGCAGAGATGCACGAGTTCCGGCGTATCGGAACTGGCGAGAATGACGAGCCGCCCCTCGGCGGCGAAGGCGCGGAGCATGAGATAGATTTCCCGCTTGGTCTCGATGTCGACACCGCGCGTCGGGTCGTTGAGCAGCAGCACGGACGGATCGAGCGGCAGCCATTTGGCGAGCGCCACCTTCTGCTGGTTGCCGCCGGAAAGCGCCTGCACCGGCCGGGCCGTATCACCCTTGATCGTCAGCCGGTGTGCGAGCTTGGCGACCAGGCCGGTTTCCGCCCGCCGGTCGCGCAAGCCCTTGGCGGCAAGCCGTCCGAGCGACGGCAGGATGAGATTGGAGGCGATCGAATGCGACAGCACCAGCCCCTCGTGCTTGCGGTCGGCCGGGACATAGACGATGCCAGCCGCGTTCGCCTCGCCGACGTCAGCGGGCAGGCCGGACTTGCCGGAGACTTCCGCTCGGACGGCTGACGAAGGAATGGCGCCGTAGAAGCCAAGCAGCAGGTCCTCCTGCCCTTGACCCACAAGACCGCCGACGCCGACGATCTCGCCGGCGCGGGCGGAGAAGGCGATGTCGCGCACCGTGCCGGCGGAAAAGCCTTCGACGCTGATGCGTATGACACCGGGTGTAGTGGCGCCGCGCGACGGGAACAGGTCGCCGGTCTCGCGGCCGACCATGAGACGCACCAGCCCTTCGCCGTCGATGCCGGAGAGCGACTGATCCGCAGTGACCCCGCCGTCCTTCAGCACCGTGACATGCGAGCAGAGCGCCTGCACCTCGTTGAGGCGGTGGGAAATATAGAGGAGTGCCATGCCGCGACCCCGGAGCGCCTCGATCAGCCGGGCGAGGACGCCGGCTTCATGGGCGGAGAGTGACGAGGTCGGCTCGTCGAGGATCAACACGCGCGGCTTGCGGAACAGCGCCTTGGCGATCTCCACCATCTGGCGGCGGCCGAGCGCGAGGTCGGCGACCGGCATGTCGAGCGGTTCGGTGAGCCCGACCATGCCGCAGACCTCCTGCACCCGGCGATGAAGCGCTCGGTAATCAATGAGGCCGAAGCGGCGCGGAAAGGTGCCGAGCCCGATATTTTCGGCAATCGAGAGACTGGCCGTCAGGCTCAGCTCCTGCTGAACCACAGCGATACCGGCTTTGCGGGCCGCCGCCGGGCTGAAACGCCCGACGGGTTTGCCGTCGACAAGGATGGACCCGCCGTCCGGCTGGAGGGCGCCGGAGAGGAGGTTGATCAGAGTGGACTTGCCGGCGCCGTTTTCGCCGAGCAGGGCATGAACCCTGCCCGGCAGAAGGGCGATGTCGACGCCCTTCAAAACCGGATTGCCGAAAAATCCCTTGAACACCTGCCGGGCCTCCAGCAGCGGGTTTTCTTCCGTCATAACGACGTTCCCCAGACGCGGATTACTTGGTCAGCAGCTTGTCGAAGAGCGCCTTGTCATAGTCCGAGTAGATATAGCCGTCGGCCGGGAACTTGTCGGCGCGGGCGAGATAGCTGCCGATCGAGCTGTCGTCGATAACAGGCAGCGGCACCTTGACGAAGGTCGGGACATCCTTGCCTTGCAGCGCCTGGACCGCGGTATAGACGGAGAGCGCCCCGAGCCAGTTGGGCTGCATCGTCGCCCAGCCCTTCAATCCCTTCTCTTTCCAGAGCTCGAGGAACTGACGGGCATTTTCGCCTGTTGTCGGGACCTGATCGCGGCCCTGACGCTCGAAGGCGAGGACGGAACCGGCCGACAAGGCGCCGCCGAGCGACAGCACGCCGTCGATTTCCGGATTGGCGAAAAGCAGGCTTGTCATCGCTTCCTGTGCCGGCGCGACATTATACTCCGTGTTGGTTTCGGTAATCACCTGGATGCCGGGATTGGCATCGAGCACCGGCTGGGCGCCCTTGCGGCGGTCGTCGCTCACCGAAATGCCGGCCGGGCCGTTCATGACGATGATCTTGCCCTTGCCGCCGAGCTGGCTCACCATCCACTTGGCAGCCGTCGCGCCCCATTCGTTGGAATCGGTGTTGATCTTCGCCGTCACCTTGTCGGTATTGACCAGGCTGTCGAAATTCACCACCGCGATACCCTTGTCGCAGGCGTCGGAGATGACGCGGTCGAGCGCGGTGGAGGAACCGGCGATCACGACGATGGCGTCGACATTGGCGTCGATCATCGACTGGATATGCTGGATCTGCGTCTGGGCATTGCCCTGCGCGTCCGTAATCATCAGGTCTTTGACGAGGCCTGCCTTTTTCAGCTCTTCCACTTCAGCCGTGATCGTGCCTTCGGTCTGTTTCATCCAGGTCGGCACCGAATAGATGTTCGCCCAGCCGATCGTGAAGGGCGCCTTCCTGTCACCCTTGATGCAATTGGCGGCAGCCGAGGCCGAGCCGGTGGAAAGAACGAGCAGGGTGGCAGCAGCGGCAGCGCCAGCGAGAAGGCGCCGGCGACCCGAGGCAGAAATGCTGTTTTCAGAATTTTTCATGTCGATCCCCTTTTGTGTGGCAGCGTTAACGCTTGCCATCTGTTCTTGTCCAATATAATGTACATATGATCTAAATACCGGACGCAGCGATCTTATGCCGATTTTTCCACCTCGCAAGAGGGATGAAAAAAATTTTCGTCGGCCGGGAACAACAGGATCGGTTGACAGATGCGGCAGAGGGTTTGAAAAGCTTGGCCGAACAGAAATTGGGATCGACAGCAATGGACGCAATTCAGGACGAAGCAATCGGCAAGCGTGCCCGAGGGCTCGACCGCGCCTTCGAAATCCTCGATTTCCTGCGCCAGAAGCGGCAGGCTTTGAAGCCGAATGAAATCGCAGCGCAGATCGGCGCACCGCGCTCATCGGTTTACGAACTCGTCAACCTGCTGCTGAGCAATGGCATTCTCGAATTCACGGGCGGCGAGGGGCGCGTCTACCTCGGCCGTAAGCTCTATTTCCTCGGCGCCGCCTATGAAAACCATTTCGATTTCACCCGCGAATGCGAGGCGGCACTGGAACAGCTCGCCGACGAAACGCGGGAGACGGCGCAGTTCTGCATGCTGGACGGAAACAAATATACGGTCGTGCGCATGCGCGAAGGCGCGCGGCCATTCCGCATTTCGACCGATATCGGCCAGTCGGTGCCGATCCCGTGGACGGCCTCCGGGCGCTTGCTGGTCGCGCATCTGTCGGATCAGGAAATCCTGAACTTCATTCCGTCGCATGATTTTCGTCTGCCGAACGGCGAATGGCTCGATCCGCAAAGCTTCATCGGCGAGGTCCGCCAGGCCGAGCGAGAAGGTCTCTTCACCTTCAACAGCATTGTCGACAGCTTTACCCATTGTTTCGCCGTGCCGGTGCGGGGCGAGGAGGGTCATGCAGCCGCAACGCTCTGCCTGGTCACGCCGCGCGACGACGGCATCGCCAACCGCGACCGCTACCTCGACTGCCTGAAAAAGGCCGCCACCGGCCTGGAGCATGCCCCGGCCCGGCCGAAACGGGGCTGATACCCGGACACGAACGCGCATTGATCGCCGGCGACACTTCCCGCGGGAACTCGCGCCGAGCCACGTGCTTCCTTAAATCTTAGCACGCTCGCTGGGCTCTGCCCGCGCGCACATCGAAGAGCCGCCGCAGGACGAGCTATGTCTCGGTGCGCGCTTCGATGTTGATTTCCAGTTTCAGCCCAATCCCGCAAATCTATTCACTCTTCTCCCGAAACTACGAAATGATGTTTCTCTATTAAATTTATAGAGTACGTAATTAATATTCCGACGACAGACGATGAACGGAGAGGATGCGAAATGACACGGAAAATCAGGCTTGGGGCATTTCTTCCCGGCGGTGGACAGCATGTTGCATCGTGGCGGCATCCCGACCAGCCGGTCGATGGCGCGACCAGTTTCGAGTTTCACAAGCAGCTCGCGCTGACGGCGGAACGCGGCCTCTTCGATGCCTACTTCCTCGCCGATGGATTGGCCGTCGGTTTCGGTGGAGCGCGTGAAGGCGGCAACGCCCGGGTGGCCGGCTTCGAGCCCGTCACCTTGTTCTCCGCCCTTGCGCCTCTCACCACCCATCTCGGCTTCATCGCGACGTCCTCGACCACCTATGAGGAGCCTTATACGACCGCCCGCAAGTTCGCTTCGCTCGATCTGATCTCGAACGGGCGCGCCGGCTGGAATGTCGTCACCACGACAGGCGACCTCACGGCGCAAAACTTCAACCGCGAAACCCAGCTTCCGCATGCCGAACGATATCGCCGCGCCGCCGAGCATGTCGATGTCGTCCGCAAACTCTGGGAGAGCTTCGAGGATGACGCTTTCATCCGCGACAAGGAGACCGGCGTCTTCTTCGATCCGGCGAAGCTGCACGACACCGACCACCGCGGCGAGCATTTCAGCGTGCGCGGCCCGCTCAACGTCTCGCGCTCGCCGCAGGGGCATCCCGTAATCGTGCAGGCCGGCCAGTCGGAAGACGGCCGCGGGCTCGCCGCAGCAACCGCCGAAGTGATCTTCACCGCCCATCAGCACATCGAAACAGCCCAGGAATTCTACCGCGATATCAAGGCACGCGCCCGCGGCTTCGGCCGCAACCCCGATCATATCCTCGTCATGCCCGGCGTATCCGCTTTCGTCGGCAGGACCGAGGCGGAGGCACGCGAAAAATATGATCGCCTGACCTCGCTCATTGTCGAAGAGGATGGAATCGGCCTCCTCAACGGCCTCACCGGCGGCACGCTCGACCTGCACGGTTACGATCTCGACGGGCCTCTTCCGCCGGCACCGCCGACCGAAGGCATGAAGAGCCGCCAGGCCCTCATCCGCCAGATCGCCGACGAAAACAACTTCACCATCCGCCAGCTCTATCAGTGGATCGCATCCGCCCGCGGGCACTACACCATCGTCGGCACGGCCGAGCAGATTGCCGATACGCTGCAGACATGGTTCGAGAACGAAGCGGCCGACGGCTTCAACATTTTGCCGCCCTGGCTGCCGACGGCGCTCGACGACTTTGTCGATCTCGTCATTCCGGAACTCCAGCGCCGCGGCCTGTTCCGCACTGCCTATGAAGGCAAGACGCTCCGGGAAAATCTCGGCCTGCCTTTCCCGACAAACCGTTGGGCTGCCGGACGCGCCGTCCTTGAGGCAGCGGAGTGAGGAGAAAGCCATGGCCTACGAAATCAATCAGGCTCTTCCGAGAAGCTTCGGCCGGCTGAAAAGCAGCAAGAGCAGTAGTTCCCCTCTGGTCTCCCATGTGCGCGGAGTGCTCGCGGCATTTCTGCCGCGCTACGGTCTGCTCATCAGCTTCCTCGTGCTCTGGCAGGTGTCGAGCACCAGGGGCTGGATCAATCCCGCCGTCTTCCCGCCCTTGAACGTGATCCTGTCGGCGCTGTGGACCAATCTTGCCAATGGCGCCTTGCTCGATGACATCGCCATCAGCCTACAACGCTCCGGAACCGCCTTCGCCTTTGCCGTTGTTGTCGGTATTCCGCTCGGCCTGTTCATGGGCCAGTTTCGCTTGGTCGAACAGGCGCTCGACCCGATCCTGCAGCTCTTCCGACAGACGTCGGCGCTGGCGCTCTATCCGGTTTTCATCCTGCTGCTCGGCCTCGGCGAAACCTCGAAGATCTTCGTGATCTTCTGGGCGACGTTGTTTCCGGTGCTGCTCTCCACCATCGGCGGCGTCAAGGAAGTGGACAAGAAGCTCATCGAGATGGCGCGCACCTATGGCGCCGGGCCGCTGACCGTCTTCCGCCGTGTCATTCTGCCGGCATCCGTCCCGGCGATTTTCGTTGGCCTGCGTCTTTCGGCGACGACTGCGCTCCTGCTGCTGATTGCTGCCGAGATGATCGGCGCCAACAAAGGCATCGGCTTTCAGGTGATGAACGCCCAGTACAATTTCCAGATCCCGCTGATGTTTGCGGCGATCCTGCTGCTCGCCTTCCTCGGGCTTGCCGCCAATGCCCTGCTCGTTCTCCTGCAGCGCCGTCTCTGCCGCTGGTCTCAGCCGAGCACCTGACCCGCTTCCCCAGATTTTCCTCTTCCGAAAGGACATTCCATGACACTCCATCCACGCAATCTTCTCCTGCCGGCCCTGATCGCTCTCGGTCTTGCGACGCCCGCCGCAGCCACCGACACGGTGAAGCTGCGCTACCTCGCGAGCCAAGGCGGCCTTGCCGCCCATGAACTCGCCGCCGAACTCGGCTATTTCGACGGCACCGGCATCACGTTTGAGAATGTCGGCTATGCCCAGGGCGGCCCGGCGTCCCTCATCGCTCTCGCATCCGGTGATGTCGAGATCGGCAGTGCCGCCACCTCCGCCGTCCTCAATTCGATCATCGGCGGCAACGACTTCGTCGCCGTCTATCCCTCGAACGGCATCAATGACGACGTGCAGTCGACCTTCTACGTGCTGGAAGACAGCCCGATCAAGAGTATCAAGGACATTGCCGGCAAGAGCATCGCCGTCAACACGCTCGGTGCGCATCTCGATTATACCATCCGCGAGGCCCTGCATTCCGTCGGCCTGCCGAGCGACTCCGCCAATCAGGTCGTCGTTCCCGGACCCCAGCTCGAGCAGGTGCTGCGCTCCAAGCAAGTCGATATCGCCGCCTTCGGATATTGGCAGACGACCTTCGAGGGCGCCGCACTCAAGAACGGCGGACTGCGTGCGGTTTTCGACGATACCGACGTACTCGGCGACATTGCCGGCGGCTTCGTGGTCCTGCGCCGTGATTTCATCAAGCAACATCCGGACGCCTCGAAAATCTTCGTCGAACAGTCGGCCCGCGCTCTCGACTATGCCCGCGAGCATCCCGAGGAAACCAAGAAGATCCTCGCCAAGGCGCTCGCCGAACGTGGCGAGAATCCCGATATCGCGCAGTACTTCCGCGGTTACGGCGTGCGCGCCGGCGGCCTGCCGGTCGAGCGCGACATCCAGTTCTGGATCGACGTCCTGGTTCGCGAAGGCAAGCTGAAGCAAGGCCAGCTGGCGGCCAAGGACATTCTCTTTACCGCCGACGCCAAGCCGGCAAGCAACTGAGGAACCGCGATGAGCATCGCCGAGGATATTCGCCGCGGAGAGGTGACGATCCGTCGTCTCTCCAAATCCTACAGACTGAATGGCAAACCCCTGCAGGTTCTAAAGGATATCAATCTCCATATCCGCTCCGGCGAAAGCCTCGCCATCGTCGGCGCCAGCGGTTCGGGCAAGACGACCCTGCTCAGGGTTCTCGCCGGGCTTGAGGATTCCGATACCGGGGAGGTTCTGGTCGATGGCAAGGCAATACGAGGCGTCGGCGCCGAACGCGCCGTCATCTTCCAGGAGCCGCGCCTTCTTCCCTGGCTTACGGTACTCGACAACGTCGCTTTCGGACTGAAAACGAGAGGCCTCTCCCACGAGCAGGCGAGGGGGCGGGCACGCCACTATGTCAAGCTTGTCGGCCTGCAGCAATTCGAGGCGGCCTATCCCCGGCAGCTCTCCGGCGGCATGGCGCAGCGCGTCGGCATCGCCCGGGCGCTTGCCGTCCAGCCCGAAATCCTATTGCTCGACGAACCGCTCGGCGCGCTCGACGCCATGACCAAGATCGGCATGCAGCAGGAGCTCGCGCGGATCTGGCGCGACGAGGATGTAACGACCATTCTCGTCACACACGACCTCGAAGAGGCGATCTATCTCGCCGACCGGATCCTAATCCTGCCGCGGGAGAAGGGAGCCGAACCGCGCCTGATCGAAATCGATCTGGCTCGCCCGCGCGACCGCAGTGCTCCGGAATTCGTCCGACACCGCGAGAAGCTGCTGAACCTGTTCGGACTGCACTGAAGGCTGCGGCCTCTATCGGTTCTGCAGGCTGGAGATATTTCACCCGGCCCAGGGATCGATCAGTTCGATCCCAAAGCCCTCGAAATCCCTGGTGTTGCGCGTCGCAAGGCCGAGATGGTGAGCAACTGCGGTAGCCGCGATCAGGCCGTCCATCGACGACAGGCCGCGGCCACCGCGTTTTGCATGGCCCATAAGGTCTCCCCAGGCCAGGGCAACCGGTTCATCCACCGGAATGATGCGATGCTCGAAGCGTTGCGTCAGGTCGTGGGCAAGCCATTCGGCCAACGCATCGCGTTTGCGTCCCTTGTCCATCAGGGCAACACCGCGCCGGATCTCTGCCACCGATACGATGCTGATGAAGGAGCGATCCTCGTCGAGCTTGTTCAGCCACTCCAGGACGCGCGCATCAGGGTTCGGCTTGGTCACCTCGGACAGGACATTGGTATCGAGCAAAAGCTTCACAGCGCCGGATCACGCGGTTCATCGCGTTGGCGCTCAAGGTCCAGACCGGCGTCGCGTAAGGGCGATTGCATCAGAAATTCGGCAAGCGTGCCCTTGCGGGCGGTCTTCCGCTGCCATTCCTCGGCAGAGACGACCACGACACTCGGCTTGCCGTTTCGCGTAATCGTCTGCGGCGTGGATTGCGCGCGTTCGATGACTTCGGAAAGCTTCGCCTTTGCGCTGGCAACGGTCCAGCTTTCATCGACATGTGGTGACGGCTGCATCGCGCGTTCTCCTGACCAGAATGACTATAATGACTATATAGACAAGACTGGGTGAGTGGCAAGCAGCCGTCACTCGTTAGCTCACGTGGGCCGAAGACGCTCGGCCCCGTATTGCCCGGAAAAGACCGCAGAACAGTTATGACGGCTTGCTCCTCGCGCCGGCCGTCAGATAGGGCCGCCGGTCCAGTTCCGCTGACCGGTAGGAACTGCGCAACCGCAGCAGGTCCTTGCGGGCGACCAGGCCGCACAGCTTGCCCGATACTGGATCGATGATCGGAATGCGGCCGCTGTCCGTCGACAGCATCAGGTCGGCAATGAAGGCGACCGTATCGTCAGGGTGCCCCACGGGAACCGAGTCGTCTGTGACGTTTTCGCCGAGCGTTTGGGTGGCCAGCTCCGGCTTCCCCTGCCAGAGAAGGGCATCGGCCCGTGATACGATGCCGGCCAGCCTGCCCGCAGCATCGACCACCGGATAGATCCGGTGAGTTTTCTCTTGAGAGACGAACAAGTCGCATACCTGACCGACCGTCATGCTGACAGGAAGCGTGTCGACATCGCTGATCATGATCTCCCTGGCTCGGGACAGCTCGAACGGATCGACGCCATATTCGCGGGTGATGTGCTGCCCGCGGCGCGCGATCTTCTCGGTGAGGATCGAGCGGCGCAGCAGCAGCACCGTGACGGCATAGGCCACCACCGTTGCCGCGAGCAGGGAAACGAGGGTGCTGACGTCGCCGGTGATCTCCATCGCGAAGAAGGTCCCCGTCAGCGGCGCGCGCATTGTTCCGCCCATCATCGCCGCCATTCCGAGCAGCGCCCAGAAGCCGGGATCGTTGCCGGGCATGACGAGCCCGACCAGCCATCCGAGTGCGCCGCCGAAAATCAGGAGCGGCGCGAGCACGCCGCCCGAAGTGCCGGACGACAGGGCAAACAACCAGATGATCGTCTTCACCAGCAGGATCGACAGTACGGCCGGTGCGAGCAGCCGATTGTTGAGCAGGCCGTCTATGATGTCGTAGCCGACGCCCATGGCCCGCGGTTCGATCAGACCACCGAGACCGATGACGAGACCGCCGAGCGCCGGCCACCACATCCAGTGGATCGGCAGGGCTTCGAACAGGTCCTCGATCTTGTAGAGCAGCGTCGTCAGCAAGCCGGATTGCAGACCTGAAATGATGCCCATTGCCGCACAGGCGAAAATTCCCCACCAGGGCAGGGTCACCTGGAAATGGGTCTCGAACAGCGGCCCGGCGCCGAACAGCAGGGGGCGCCAGCAGATCGACACGCAGGCGGCAACGGCGACGGGAATAAAGCTGCGCGGCTTCCATTCGAACAACAGCAGTTCGACCGCCAGCATGACCGCGGCGATCGGCGAGCCGAAAATCGCCGTCATGCCTGCGGCCGCACCCGCAACGAGAAGCGTCTTCCGCTCGGCCGCGCTCATGTGAAAGAATTGGGCAAACAGCGAGCCGATCGCGCCACCGGTCATGATGATCGGTCCCTCGGCGCCGAACGGACCGCCCGTTCCGATCGAGATCGCCGAAGACAGCGGCTTCAGGACAGCGACCTTCGGCGACATTCGGCTGCCGCCGATCAGAATGGCCTCGATCGCTTCCGGAATGCCGTGGCCGCGGATCTTCTCGGATCCGAAGCGGGCCATCAGCCCGATCACGAGCCCTCCGAGCGGCGGCACCAGCACCACCCACAGCGAACGCGTTACGCCGGCCAGCGAGGCGGGCTCGATGCCGATCTTCCCGAACCAGATAACATTGGTCACCAGCGCGATGAGGCTGACGAGGCACCATGCTGCAAAGGCGCCGGCCGAGCCGATGATGATGGCCATGCCGATCAGGACGAGAACCCGCCTGTCGGTGGTGAAATCTCCGGCCTCGCGCCGGGAAAGACCGCCCGTAAAGTCGTGCGGCCGGTTGCTGGTTTGATGCTGCGCCATGGAAGCCTCTGCTACGCGGAAATAGGTATGCTTGAGCGGCTTGAATATATCGTAATACGATCTAAATCAACGGATGAAAGCGTGAAGACGAACATGCCTTTTGAACATGCTTCGCTTGACCGGCTGACGCCCGCCCATCTATTCGATACCGGAAATAACTCCCGCACGGATCGCCACCCGCAGACCCAGCGGCAGAGGAGAACGAGTTTGAAGAAAGCCGCGCCGCCGCTGAGACGGGAGGATTACGAGGCTCTTGCCGACCTCAGATTCGCACTTCGTCAATTCATGGATTTCAGCGCCTCCGCCGCACAGTCTGAAGGGCTGCCTCCGCAGCAGCACCAGGCTCTGCTGGCGATCAAGGGCCAACGCGGGGATGCTATGACCATCGGCATGCTAGCCGATAGGCTCATCATTGCGCCCCATACGGCGACCGAGCTTGTCGGGCGGCTGTCGGATGCCGGGCTCGTCGAACGCCATGCCGATCCTGCCGACCGGCGCCGCCAGACGCTCGCCCTGACCGACAAGGCGGACGAGCTTCTGACGAGGCTGAGCGCCGTCCATGTCTCAGAAATCAGGGTGATGGCCCCGAAATTGATCGAGCTTCTTCTCGAGCTTCAGAAGACGGCGCCGAAGGCGGAGTGAGTGACAGAGCCGGCAGATGTAGCCATCGTCCCAGCCTGCATCTCGTCGGTCGTCCCTTCAACCGAAGAGCGTGTTCCTGAGGCGATGAATATGGGCAGCGCCGATGCCGCAGCAGCCGCCGATGATCGTCGCTCCGGCCTCGGCCCAGGAACAGGCAAAGCGCGAATAGGCATCGTCGTTCAGGTCGTCACGGGTATCGTGCAGGCCTTCATTGGCGGCTGCCTCGCCTGTTTCCCCTTCGAAGGCATTGGCATAGACGCCGATTTCGATGGGAGCATTCCTCTCCCGGAACACCCGTGCCGCCGCCTCGACCGCAGCCCGCATGACCTCGGGCTTGCTGCAATTGAACAGGAAAGCCGCCGCACCCGATGACACCGCCCAGGACGCCGCCTCCTCGACGCTTTCGCCGGAGCGGAGTTTCGGCGCGCCGCCCCTGATCGCCGTCTCGTCATCCGCCAATGTAAAGGAAATCCAGAACGGCTTGCCCGATGCCGCCACCGCCTTGCGGACGGCCTCACCCTCGGCGATCAGGCTCAAAGTCTCACCGAGCCAAATATCGACGAAGGGCGCGAGATTTTCGACCAGCACCTCAAGATAGTCCTGCACCCGGGCAGGCTGGAAATTCTGCGGCTCGTAGGAGCCGAAGATCGGCGGCAGCGAGCCGGCAACCAGCACCTTTCTATCGGTCACGGCACCGGCAGCCTCACGCGCCAGACGACCTGCAAGTCGGATCAGCGCCGGCCCCTCCTCATGAAATCGGTCTTCGCCGATATGGAAGGGCACGAGCGCATAGCTGTTCGTCGTGATGATCTCAGACCCGGCGGCGATGAATTCCTGGTGCACTTCCCGCACGATGTCAGGCGAGCTCATCAGCGCCAGCGCCGACCATTCCGGCTGCTTGAGTTCGGCGCCCAGCCGTAGAAGCTCGCGGCTCATGCCCCCGTCGAGAATTCGCGTTGTGCTCATCAGGTAGTCTCCATTCAGGCTGTCGCGCCGTTACCGGCAGCGGGCTTTTCAAAACAAAGTGGCGAGCTTTTCGTGGCCTAGCGGCGAACCGGCACCTGCGCTTCGAGACCTCGAAAGACGTGGGCGATCACCGCGGTCAGGGCGAGATAGAAGAGGGTGACGACGATGAGCGGTTCGTAGACCAGCAGCGTGTCCTGGCGAACCTTATTGGCGACGGCGTAGAGATCCATCACCGTCACCGTGAAAGCGAGCGGCGTCGCTTTGAGCTGCATGACGATCTCTCCGGCGATGGTCGGCAGGGCGATGCGAATGGCGCGCGGCAACCAGATGCGGCGGGTGAGCTTCCAGGGCGACAGGCCGAAAGCCCGACCGGCCTCGAGCTCGCCCTTGGGAACGGCAAGCAGCGCGCCGCGCAGCACTTCCGCCTCATAGGCCGCATAATTCAGCGTGAAGCTGACGGAAGCGAAGAAAAAGCCCTCGCGCAGGATAGGCCAGAACAGGCTCTGGCGGATGCCGGGGATCATGGGCAGCAGCGAGCCGATCCCGTAATAGAGGAGCCAAAGCTGGATCAGCAGCGGTGTGCCGCGGAAGAAGGTGCAGTAGCCGCGGGCGACAAGCCGCGTCAGCCAGCCGCCGCTGACCTGCGCGAAGGCGAGACCGATGGCGATCACAAAACCGAACGCCACTGATATGACAAGCAGCGCGACGGTCTGCCAGGCGCCGGTCAGAAGCAGCGGCCAATAGGAGGAGATCCAGGTGAAACTCATGGCGGCCGCTTTCCTCCGGCCAGACGCGGCTGTCCCCGCCGCACCCGCCCTTCGATCAGTTTGAAGACGACGTTGGAAGCGAGTGTGATGGCGAGATAGAGAAGAGCCGAAGCGAAGAAAAAAACGAAGTAGTGCTTGGTGCTTGCCCCGGCGAGACGGGTGGCGAGCGCTAACTCCTGATAGCCGACGACCGCGACCAGCGCGCTGTCCTTGGTGACCGACATCCAGAGATTGGCAAGACCCGGCAGCGCGTTCGGCAACAGCGCCGGCAGCAGGATGCGGCGGAAGCGCAGCATCGGCCCCATGCCGAAAGCCTTGGCGGCCTCGATCTGGCCGACGGGGATGGCAAGGATCGCGCCGCGCAGCACCTCGGTCATATAGGCGCCCTGCACGAAACCGAGCACGGCGACGGCGGCGACGAAGCCGTTCACCTCGACCGGCGGCAGGTTGAATGCCGCCAACAGCCGGTTGAGGCCATCGGTGCCGGCATAATAGAGCCCGACGATCAGGATCAGTTCGGGAACGGCGCGAATGACCGTCGTATAGAGATCGAGCACCAGGCGGAGCACTGGGTTGCCCGAGAGCTTTCCCAGCGCACCGCCCGTGCCGAGCAGCAGACCGACGGCGAAGGCGCAGGCGGAGATCGCGACCGTGGAGACCGCACCGGCCAGAAGAACGCCGCCCCATCCCGGAGGATAGGGGGACAGCAGGTCCAGAATGCCTTGTTGCGCGGTCGCCATTTCTAGGAGAGCTTACTTCGCGCCATAGATATCGAAGTCGAAGTATTTCTTGGTGATCGCGTCATACCGACCACTGGCGCGCACCGCCGCGATTGCCTTGTTCAGCTTGGCTTTCAGCTCGGAATCTTCCTTGCGCAGGCCGCCGGAAACGCCAGCCCCGAGGATCTCCTTGTCGTCGGCGACATCGCCCATGTTAGCGCAGCAATCCTTGCCGGCATCGCTTTTCAGGAAGGCGTCAAGCGCCAGGGAATCCCCGAAGACGTAATCGATGCGGCCGGAAGCGAGGTCCTGGAAAGCCTCGTCGAGCGTCTGGTAGGTCTTTTCCTCGGCGGCAGCGGCAAAATACTTCTTGTAATATTCCGACTGGATCGTCGACACCTGAATGCCGATGGTCTTGCCCTTCACGTCCTCGGCCGTGGCGCCCGGCTTCTGGTCCTTAGGGCCGATCAGGGTGCTCGGCGTGTTGTAATATTTGTCGGTAAAGTCGATCACCTTCGAGCGTTCGGCGGTGTTCGACATCGACGACCAGATCACGTCGAACTTCTTGCTCTGAAGAGCCGGAATGAGGCCGTCCCAGGAGATCTCGACGATCGAGCACTTCTCCTTCATCTCTTCGCAGACGGCATTCATCAGGTCGATTTCCCATCCCTGCCATTCGCCCGAAGCGTCCTTGGCGAAGAAGGGCGGATAAGATTCGTTCATGACGCCGAAGCGGACGTCGGCCTGTGCCGCAACGGCGGAAAGCGCAAATGCGACGCCGGCGAAAAGCGTGGGGAGCAGTTTCATTCGCAGGGTTCTCCTGGTTCGTGTGATGGGTGATGGCTCGATGCGAGATCAGTGGGCGGTGAGACCGGTGAATTCCCGGCAGCGGGCGCTGACAGGCGCCCCGAAGACTTGTTCCGGCGGGCCTTCCTCCTCGATCCGCCCTTGGTGCAGGAAGAGGACGCGGCTTGAAACCTCGCGAGCGAAGCGCATTTCATGCGTGACGATCAGCATGGTCCGGCCCTCTTCCGCCAGGTCGCGGATGACTTTCAGCACCTCGCCAACCAGCTCGGGATCGAGCGCCGATGTCGGCTCATCGAACAGCATGACGGCGGGATCGACGCAGAGCGCTCTTGCGATCGCCGCGCGCTGCTGCTGGCCGCCGGAGAGAAAGGCGGGGTAGGCGTCACGCTTGTCGAAGAGCCCGACCTTGTGCAGCAGGGCTTCCGCCTTTTCGATCGCTTCGCGCCTAGAAACGCCCATGACATGCACCGGCGCCTCGATGACGTTTTCCAGGACGGTTCGATGAGCCCAGAGATTGAAGCTCTGAAAGACCATGCCGAGCCCGGTTCGCAGCCGCTCGATCTGCCGCCAGCTCTGCGGCTGCAGCCGTCCGCCGCGGCCGCTCTTCAGAGCGACTTCCTCGCCGTTCACGGCGATGCGGCCACGATCCGGCGTTTCCAGAAAATTGATGCATCTGAGGAAGGTGCTCTTGCCAGAACCGGACGAGCCGATAATGGAGATGACGTCAGACTTATGGGCCTCAGCCGAAATACCCTTGAGAACCTGTTGCGAGCCGAAGCTTTTATGAAGATCTTCGACGCGAAGAGCAGGAATGGGCTGATCCGACATGCATGGGTCCGGCTGAACTGAGTTTGCGAAGGATAATGATAAAAGTGCGCGGTTTTTTCGCGCAATTTCTGCCTCTTCTGCGTTAAATGTGCAAAATAATCTTCCTTATGCGGCAAACCAGGCAGAACGCCTGAGCCGCGAACCGCCGAAATGGACTGGACAATGGAACAGCTGGATCGTTTTGACCGCGACATTCTCGATATCGTTCAGCGCGACTGCCAGCTGAAGGCCGAAACGATCGCCGAACGCGTGGGGTTGTCGGTCTCGGCCGTGCAGCGGCGATTGAAGCGGCTGCGCGAGGAGGGCGTCATCAAGGCTGAGGTCGCCGTCCTCGACCGGAAGGCGACGGGGACATCGATGGTGTTCATTGTCGGAATGGAGATCGAGCGGGACAATTACGACGCCTTGGCGAAGTTCCGCGTCTGGGCGGAAAAACAGGATCATATCCAGCAGGTCTATTACGTCACCGGCGCGGTCGATCTGATCGCGATCGTCACCGCCCGCGACGTCGAGCATTATGATGACATCGCCGCCCTGATCATGGCTGACAACCCGCAGATCCGCCGCATGCACACCAACGTCGTGCTGCGGGACGTCAAGCTCGGCCTGTTCGTGCCGCTGGAATAACCATCATCTCGTGCCGCCGGCAAGCTGCTGGACTCATCTCGGACAAACGGCATAATTCCGGACGCAATTTCGGGAGGAACGAGCCTTGACCCTACGACACCAGATCATCGCATTGGCGATCGTCCCGCTCGTCGTTTCGATCCTTGCGATCACCTCCTTCATCACCTGGCAATCGGCAAATCTCGCCAAGAACAGCATCGACACGTTCGAGCAGAACATGCTGAAGACCAAGGAAACCGAAATCCTCAACCTGACCAATCTTGCCTTGTCGGCCATCCAGGCGATCTACGACAAGGCCGGTCCCGACGACGAAGCCGCCAAGCAGCAGGTAGCTGAAATTCTGACCTCGCTCGATTACGGCAGGGATGGCTATTTCTTCGTCTATGACTATGACGGCAACAATATCGTCCATCCGCGCCAGAGCTTCCGGCATGGGCAAAATTGGCTGAATCTTACCGATCCTGACGGCGACAAGGTGATTGCCGAGCTCATCGCCACGGCAAAGGCCGGCGGCGGCCTGCATCAATACAAATGGCAGAAACCCTCGACCGGACAGATCGCCGACAAGCTCTCCTTCGTCGTCAGCCTCGACAAATGGCACTGGGTGGTGGGAACCGGTGTCTATCTCGACGACGTCTTTGCCCAGAGTGCGGCCGCCAACGCCGTGATGCGCGCCAATATCAGACGAACCTTCGTCATCGTCGCACTGATTGCCGTACCCTCGGTGCTCGTCGTCTTCACGACCTGCATGCTGCTGACCTTCCATGAGCGCCGTATGGCTGACAGCCGGCTCAAGGAGCTGACGCAGCGGGTCATCGATACCCAGGAGGAAGAACGCGCGCGGCTCGCCCGCGAGCTGCATGACGGCGTTTCCCAGAACCTTCTCGGGGTGCGCTATGCGATGGATCTCGCCGGCCGCAAGGTCAGGATCAATGTCGACGATGCAGCGCTGACCATCGACCGTGGCGTCGAGGCGCTGAACGGCGCAATCAAGGAAATCCGCCGGCTGTCGCACGATCTGCGCCCTCGTGTGCTCGACGATCTCGGCCTGACAGCCGCGCTGGAGGCGCTCTGTCATCATTTCGCCGAGCGCACGGGGATCGAGACTGATATCGACGCTTCAGGCTTTACCGGCACACTGAAAGCCGAGGCCAACACCGCCCTCTATCGCGTCGCCCAGGAAGCCTTCAACAATGTCGAGCGGCACTCGGGCGCCTCGAAGCTTTCGGTGAAGCTCTGGAGCGACGGAGGCCGCGCCCGCATGACGATTTCAGACAACGGCACCGGCTTCGACGGCAGCAAGGACGGCGCAGCCGGCGGATCAGGGCTCGGGCTGCGCAACATGCAGGAGCGGATGGCCCACTTCCGGGGCCTGCTGCTCATCAACAGCAGCGAGTCCGGCACGACGCTGACGGCGATGATGCCGAGATCGGCCAATCTGCCGGCCGGCAAGCAGGCAGAAGCCGCATGAGCGAACGGCCGAAAATCAGGGTTCTCCTGATCGACAACCATCCGCTGGTGCTGGACGGATTGAAAGCCGTGTTGGAAACATTCGACCATATCGAAGTCGCCGGCACCGCCGGGCTTGCCCAAACGGGTCTCGACATCGCCCGGCAGATCCAGCCGCAGGTGGTGCTGATGGACATCAACATGCCGAAACTCAGCGGCATCGATGCGATCGAGCTGTTCAGGAACGAGCTTCCCCAGGCACGGGTCGTGATGCTCTCCATGCATGACAGCCGCGAATATATCTCCTCCTCGGTCATGCATGGCGCTGCCGGTTACGTGCTCAAAGATGTTTCGACCGACGAGATCGTCTCGGCCATCGACACCGTGGCGGCCGGGGGCACCTATTTCTCCTCGGGCGTCTTCGACGCACTGATGGGCGAACGCGCGGAAGAGGGCAGTGATCCGCTGACGCCACGCGAGCGCGACATTCTCGGACTGATCGTTGCCGGCAGGAGCAACCGGGAGATCGCCGAAGCGCTCGGAATAACCGCCGCGACGGCGGAAACGCACCGCAAGAACCTCAAGAAGAAGCTCGGTATCGCAACGACGGCAGGCCTCATCCGCTATGCGCTGGATCACGGCATCATCTCCAAAGTGAGATGAATCCCGGTCTACCCACTTCTGGGTAGAGCCCCGCATTTCGGCCTGACACCCATCTTGTGAGGGCAAAACCGACGTCCTAGGACTCCATCCGCGGCTGGCCAAGTGTCAGTCGTTGGGAGGAATTCATATGCGTTACATCCGCTTTCGATCGGCTGAAAAGGTCGAGCGATCCGAACCGGGCTCGCCGCGACCACCGGCTGACAGACCTGCCTTCCACGCCGACAACTGGAACATGGCGACCGCCGGCCGCGGCGCTTGAAAGGTACCCGACATGGAAAAACCACATAGCAAGGCAGCGCTCTGGCTGCTGATCATTCCTTACATAGGGCTGCTCTGGCCGCCATTCTACAATCTCCGTGAGCCGTCGCTTTTCGGCTTTCCCTTCTTCTACTGGTATCAGCTTCTCTGGGTGCCGATCACCGCGACGCTGACCTGGATCGCCTATCGGAGCGTTCGCCATGACGACTGACATCGACGGCACGGCGCTTGCCGTCTTCATCTTCTTCTTCGCCCTCGTCACCGTCATGGGCTTCGTCGCCAGCCGCTGGCGCAAGCCCGAGACGCTGGCCCATATCGATGAATGGGGTCTCGGCGGCCGCAACTTCGGCACCTGGATCACCTGGTTCCTCGTCGGCGGCGATTTTTACACCGCTTATACCGTCATCGCCGTTCCGGCGCTGGTCTATACGGTCGGCGCCTACGGCTTCTTCGCGCTACCCTATACGATCGTCGTCTATCCCTTCGTCTTCATGGTTATGCCGGTCCTGTGGAAACGCGCCAAGGATTTCGGCTATGTGACGGCAGCCGACGTCGTTCACGGGCAATACGGATCGCGCGGTCTCGAGCTCGCCGTCGCGGCTACCGGCGTCATCGCCACCATGCCCTATATCGCCCTGCAGCTCGTCGGCATGACGGCGGTTCTGAAGGCGCTCGGACTGCATGGCGAACTGCCGCTCGCGATCGCCTTCATCGTGCTGGCGCTCTATACCTATTCGGCAGGCCTGCGCGCCCCCGCCTTGATCGCCTTCGTCAAGGACATCATGATCTATATCGTGGTGATCGCCGCGGTCGCGCTGATCCCGTCGAAGCTCGGCGGCTACGCCAATGTCTTCGCCTCGGCGGACGCAGCTTTCCAGGCCAAGGGTTCCGGCAACCTGCTGCTCGGTGGCAATCAGTACGTCGCCTATGCCACGCTCGCTCTCGGTTCGGCGCTCGCAGCCTTCATGTATCCGCATACGCTGACGGGAATCTTTGCCTCCAACAGCGGCAAGACGATCCGCAAGAACGCGATCCTGCTGCCCGCCTATACGCTGCTGCTCGGCCTTCTGGCGCTGCTCGGCTATATGGGCCATGCCGCCAACCTGAAGCTCGACAGCGCCAATGACGTCGTTCCCACGCTGTTCAAAACGCTGTTTTCGGGCTGGTTCTCCGGCTTCGCCTTTGCGGCGATCGCCATCGGCGCGCTGGTGCCGGCAGCAGTGATGAGCATTGGCGCGGCCAATCTCTTCACCCGTAATTTCTGGAAAGCCTATGTCGATCCCAAAGTCAGCGATGCGGGCGAAGCCAAGGTCGCAAAGGTCACGTCGCTCGTCGTCAAGATCGGTGCGCTGCTTGTCATCCTCTTCCTGCCGACGCAGTTCGCACTCGACCTGCAGCTGCTCGGCGGCATCTGGATCCTGCAGACGCTCCCGGCGCTGGTCTTCGGCCTCTATACCAGCTGGTTCCGCGCACCCGCTCTGCTTGCCGGCTGGTTCGTCGGCTTCTGCGGCGGCACCTATCTCGTCTGGGATGCCGGCTGGAAGCCCCTGCACCTGATCAGCCTCGGCGGCGAACCCTTCACCGTTTACACCGGACTGCTGGCGCTTGCGGCAAACATCGGCGTCGCAGTCGTGATCAACGCTCTGCTTCCGGCCAGGGCTCCGGTTCGGGCCTGAGATGAAATCGGCATAGGGGGCGATCGATGTGATCGCACCCCTGCCACACCACCCGGCATGCGGGTCCGCACCGGGCGGTTCGAGAGATTGAGGTTTACGCGAGTCTGGGCATTC